>JALZHT010000711.1 GCA_030860645.1 Acidobacteriota bacterium | reverse complement strand
GGTGCGAGGTGCCCGCCCGCCGCAGGTAGCGCCAGAACTCGCCCCGCGCCCGGTCGCGCACCCCGAGCGTGAGCACAACCCGGCACAGCGCCGCCGCGTCGTGCAGCAGGTTGCCGCCCCGCGGCGCCGGCCCCTGCGTCAGGTGCGACAGGCAGTCGAGCGCCCGCTGGTAGTACTCCGCCGGGCTGTAGATGGTCCGCAGGATCCGCCGGTACCCCTCGACGAGCCGCGCCGCCTCCATCCGGGGGACGAAGTTGAGGCACTCCTCCGTGTTCTGCCCGAGGCTCTCCTTGAGCAGCCGCCCCTCGCGCTTGAGCCGCCGCCACAGTTGCGTGTCCGGCAGCGCCGTCAACAGCCCGACCATCGCCAGCGGGATGGCGCTCTCCCTGATGAACTCGATCTGGCGGTCGAAGATGTCCTCCGGGTCGCTGTCGAACCCGACGATGAAGCCGGCCATCACCTCCATCCCGTAGGACTGGATCTTGCGCACCGACTCCAGCAGGTCGCGCCGCGTGTTCTGCCCCTTCTGCGCCCCCCGCAGGCTCTCCTCCACAGGCGTCTCGATGCCGAGGAAAACGCGGCGGAAGTTGGCCCGCCGCATCATGTCGAGCAGGGCGTCGTCCTCGGCCAGGTTGACGCTCGCCTCCGTGTAGAAGGAGAAGGGCCGGCCGCGCGCCTCCGACCACCCGATGAGCTCCGGCAGCAGGGCCCGCACGTTGCGCTTGTTGCCGATGAAGTTGTCGTCGACGATGAAGACCGACCCGCGCCAGCCCGCGGCCCGCAGCGCGTCGAGCTCGCCCAGCATCTGCTCGTTGGTCTTGGTGCGCGGCACCCGCCCGTAGATCTCGATGATGTCGCAGAACTCGCACTGGAACGGGCACCCGCGCGAGTACTGCACGCTCATCGCGCTGTAGCGCCGCAGGTCGGCGAGCCGGAAGTCCGGGGCCGGCGTGCTGGTGAGCGCCGGGCGCTCGGCGGCGCGGTAGACCGCCTTGGCCTCGCCGCGCCCGAGGTCGTCGAGGAACTCGGGCAGCGTCGTCTCGGCCTCGCCGACGAAGATGTGGTCGGCCTCGGGCAACTTCTCGGCGCTGGTCGAGACGTAGGGGCCGCCGACGGCCACCCGCTTGCCCCGCGCCTTGCACGCCCGGACGACGCGCTCGAGCGACTCCTTCTGCACGATCATCGCGCTGGCGAAGACGATGTCGGCCCACTCGAGGTCCGCCTCCCGCAGCCGGCGGACGTTGAGGTCCACGAGCCGCCGCTCCCAGTGGCGCGGCAGCATGGCCGAGACGGTGAGGAGGCCAAGCGGCGGGAAGGCCGAGCGCTTGCCCTCGAACGTCAGCGCGTGGCGGAAGCTCCAGTAGGTGTCCGGGAATTCCGGGTAGACGAGCAATACCTTCATCGTTTGCACCTCCTCGCCCGCGCGCGGGCGGCATGCTAATGGCGGGCAAGTGAGGGGCGCGGCCGAGCGCCCCGAGACGTGCGGGCCGCCTCGGCGAACTCACACGCTTCTCCGCACCGTCGGTTGCGGGGGACGAGGGGATTCGGAACCTGCCTGCCGGGTGGATCGGGCCGCGGCAGTATACCACTGTTGGCCGCCGACCCACCGCGCCCGGCGTCTCAGGCCGCGGGGGCGGCCGGTTCGACGACGAAGCGGTAGCCGACGCCCCTGACCGTCAGGAGCCGCCGCGGCCTCGAAGGCTCGTCCTCGACGTACTTTCTTAAACGCGCGATGAAGTTGTCGATGGCGCGCGTGTCCGTGTCCTCGCGCAAGTCCCAGACCTCTGCGAGCAGCGCCTTGCGCGAGACCACGCGGCCCGCGTGCCTGATCAGGTAGCGCAGGACTTCGGCCTCCATCTGCGTGAGCCTCACGGTCTGGCCGCCGCCGCGCAGCTCCAGCGCCCCGAAGTCAATCGTCTTGCCGTCGAAGGCGAACACCTCGCCCTCCGGCCCGGGCGGCGGGGCGGCGTCGCGGTCGGGCGACGCCGCGCCGTCCTCGTCGAGGCGGAACCACTCGCGCCGCCGGAGCAGCCCTCTGAGGCGCGCGATCAAGACCGACAGCTCGAAGGGCTTGGGCAGGTAGTCGTCCGCGCCCGACTCGAACCCGCGCAGCACGTCCTCGGGCCGCCCCCGCGCCGTCAGCATCAGGACGGGGACGAACTGCCCGGCCCGCCGCAGTTCCGCGGCCACCGCGAAGCCGCTCTTGCCGGGGAGCATCACGTCGAGCACGACGGCGTCGAAGCGGCGGCGCTCGCCGAGGAGCAGGCCGAGCGCCGCCTCGCCGTCGCCGACCGCCTCGACCGCGTAGCCCTCGGCTTCGAGGTTGTAGCGCAGGCCCTCGGCCAGGTGTTGTTCGTCTTCGACGATGAGCACCGCGCTCATACCGCTTCAGGCCCTCGGGAGGTGGATCGTGAACGTGCTGCCCTGGCCGAGGCCCGCGCTCTCGGCGAAGACGCGGCCGCCGTGCTTCTCGACGATTGAGCGCACGATGAAGAGGCCGAGGCCCGTCCCCTTGATGCGCGCCATGAGGTCGCCCTGCACGCGGTAGAAGCGTTTGAAGATGCGCTTGAGCTGGGTGCGGGGGATGCCGATGCCGCGGTCGGCGACCCGCAGGGCGACGCGGCGGGCGTCGAGCGCGACCACCTCGACGAGCACGCGCACCTCCCCGCCCGAATACTTGACGGCGTTGTCGAGCAGGTTCGTGACGGCCGCGCGCAGTTCGTGCGGGTCGCCCGCGACGCGCGCCTCCTCCGCGC
>JALZHT010000710.1 GCA_030860645.1 Acidobacteriota bacterium | reverse complement strand
ACGACCCGGCCGGCTGCTGCGCGAGGGCGGCCGCGGCCGAGAGGGCGACGAGGAGGAGCGCGGCCGGGAGTCTGTGGAGCGGGGCGGGGGACTTCGTCTGGGTTCTCATCTTCTTTTTAAACCTCTTCACTTCTTCGCGGCCGCCGCGCGGCGGGCCGAGAGCCGCAGCGCGCGGGCGACCGATTCGTAGTCTGCGAGTTGCGCCGCCTCGCGGCGGTGCGAGGCGAGCACCTGCGGGCTTGGGTGGTAGAGCGGCACGAGCAGCCGGCCGTGCCACTCGTGAATCTGGCCGACGTTCTCCTTGAGAGAGAGCCGATGATACTCGACGGCCCGGAGCGCGGCAAGCGAGACCGCGCCGAGCGTGACGACGACGGGGGCGCCGACCGCCGCGACCTGCCGCCGCAAAAACTCCGAGCAGTTGGCGACCTCCTCGCGCGTCGGCTTGCGGTTCGCGCCCGACTCGGAGCGCGGGTTGCAGAGCGCCGCGTTGGTGATGAAGATTTCCTCGCGGGCGAGTCCGGCCGAGGCCAGGTAGCGCGCGAAGTTGCGGCCCGACTGGTCGCCCGACAGCGGCACGCGGGTGCGGTCGCCGCCCTGCCGCCCCGGCGCTTCGGCGATGAACATCACGCGCGCGCCGACCCGCCCGTTCTTCTCGCTCAGCACGGCGCTGCGGCCACACATCGCCGGACACCTCCGGCACGCCGCCGCCTCGGCCGCCAGCGCCGCGAACTCGCGCTCCCTCGCCTCCAAAGAGTTGTCTACCAAAACTCCGGCCGTGTTTTATCGCGCGGGCGGCGTCACCTCACGACGGTGATGTCGCGCGAGGTGGTGTTGTAGCCGCCGTTGTCGACGGGGTTGCCGGCCTTGTCGACGAGTTCGAGGCGGACGGTGTGCTTGCCCGCCGTCCAGCCCGCGAGCCAGAGGGGCTGCCAGCGGTCGATGAACCGGGGCGCGCCGCCGTCCACCGCGTAGCGCACGCGGTACTCGCCGCCGTCGCCTTGCAGCTTCGCGCCCGTCAGCCAGAAGTCAATCATGATGGCGTCGGCGTCCGGCCCCTTGTACTCGCCCTTCGGGCGGCTGTAGGTCAGCAGCGGCTTCGACCTGTCGACCTCGCCGCCCGTGCTCGCCGCCATCTCCTTGCCCTCGGGCGTCGTGGCGGCGTTAGCGTTCGCGTTCGCGCTGTTGGCGTTCGCCGGGTCGGCCATCCTCTGGCCCGAGTTGGTCGTCGTCGGCTGCGAGGGGTCGCCGCCGCCGCGCACCTCGAAGGCGACCATCTGGAACGAGCCTTCATTCTTGTAGCTCTCGTGCCACGGCCGCGAGGCGAAGACGCGCAAGGTGTGTCGGCCCGCCGCGACGTTGCGCAGCTCGAACGGCTGCGCGAGGTTGTAGTAAGCCTCGTAAGGCTGGTTGTCGAGGATGACGTGGATGTGGTTGCCCGCCTGCGTCGCCGGGTCTTTGTGCGGCTGGTAGCCCTTGAGGTCGCCGCTCAAATTCAGGCGGACGCGGACGGTCGAGCCGCTGACGGTCGAGCCGTCGGCCGGCTCGACGATGCGGAGCACGGGCGCGGCCGACTCCTGCTCGCCGCGCTGCGCCGCCTGCTCCTGAATCCTCTGCGGGCGCTGGGTCTCCGTGAGCGCCTGCGCCGCGGGCGACGGGCTGGCGGCCGGCGACGCCGAGACGTTCGCCGCGTTGTTCGTGTTCGCGTCCCCGGCGCAGCCCGCGAGCGCCGCGAGTAAAAGGACGCCTGAAGGGAGCGTCGTCCGAGAGAGTCTCATCCTGTCCTCCGGTGTGGTGCGGTAAGAATTTCGCGGCGAGTATAAACCAAATAAGTTTCGGGTTTCGAGTTCCGGGTTAAAAGCGAGAAGTTGTTTTAACCCGGAACTCGAAACCCGAGACTCGCGGATTTATCCGCGCGCGGCCGGGCGGGCGAGGACGCCTTGTTGGAGCCGCTGCTCGCAGGCGGCCCAGTCGATGTTGGAGAAGAACGCCTCGATGTACTTGGGGCGCTCGGCCGGCTTGTAGTCTAAGAGGAAGGCGTGCTCCCAGACGTCCATCACGAGGACGGGGACGAAGCCGGCGACGTTGCCGACCTCGTGCAGCGTGATCCAGTGGTTCGAGAGCGTGTTGTTGATCGGGTCCTGGTAGCAGACGGCCCAGCCCACGCCGCGCATCTTGCCGACCGAGACGAAGTCGGCCTTCCAGACGTCGTAGCTGCCGAACGACTGCTCGGCCAGCGCGCGGAAGTTCGAGCCTTGTTCGGGGTCGCTCGTCGTCGAACCCTTCTTCATGTTGCCGAAGTACCACTCGTGCAGCACCATGCCGTTGTACTCGAAGCCCATCCGCCGCGTCAGCTCCGAGTAGGCGGGCATCTCCTCCTGGTCAACCTTGCCGTCGCGCAGGAACTCGGCGATGCGCTCGGTCAGCGTGTTGGTGTTCGAGACGTAGCCCTCGTAGAGCTTGAAGTGCATCTCCAGCGTCCGGTCCGAGATGCCGTTCAGCCCCGAGAGGTCGAACTGTTTCGGCTTGTAAACCTTGATGTCCGTCATCGCGATCCTCCTCGTCATCGGTGCGACTGAAAACACGTCGCGCGCGGGCCGCGGCGGCCCCGGCAGCACACACATCGCTTTCGACTGTCGCGCGTTTGAAGTCTGCCCGCATTATAAACGCGAACCCGCCCGAATCTAAGCGGCCGCGCGCCAAGAATGCCTGGAGGTCGTGAGATTTATGTGCGGGGAAAAAAGTTGCGGGTTCCGGGTTAAAAG
>JALZHT010000093.1 GCA_030860645.1 Acidobacteriota bacterium | reverse complement strand
GCCCAGCCCCCGGCGCAGGCCGCGCCCGCGCGGCCCGCCCCCGCCGAGGCGTCGCCGCCCGACCTCGACACACAAATCCTTCAGGCCGCCGCGGAACTCGGCTACGACGCCGCCAAAGTCCGCAAGTGGGTCAACCAGAAGTTCGAGGTCACGGGCGGGCTGGGGAGCCTGACCGACCACGACAAGCGCGAGGTCTTGAAAATCTTCCGCGAGCAGGCCCGCCCGGCCCCGGCCCGCGCCGCCCGGAAGTGAGTGGCCGCCCGAAGGCCCGACCGGGCGTGGCCGCGCGCCCCGGCGCTCCGTCCCGAACCGCTTCAAACTCGGTCACGTCGCCTTCACGCGTGCACCCGAACCTGTCGCACAGCCGTCCGGCGGAACCTTTGAGCCGGCGCGGGGCTACCCCGCGCCGGCCCCCGGGCCCCGCCCTGCGAAGGGGGTGCGCGGATGCTCTTTAACTCGATCGAGTTCCTCGTCTTCTTCCCCGTCGTCACCGCCCTCTACTTCCTCCTCCCGCACAGGCTCCGTTGGGCGCACCTGCTCGTCGCGAGCTGCGTCTTCTACATGGGGTTCATCCCCGCCTACATCCTCATCCTGGGCTTCACCATCGTCGTTGACTACTTCGCGGGGATTCTGATTGAGGGCGCGTGGGGGCGGAGGCGCAAGGCGTACCTCCTGATGAGCATCGTGGCGAACGTCGGGGTGCTCGCGGTCTTCAAGTATTACAACTTCCTGAACCGGGCGGCGGCCGACCTCGCCGGCCTGCTCGGCGTCGGTTACGCCGTCCCCTTCCTCGCCCTCGCCCTGCCCATCGGCCTCTCCTTCCACACCTTCCAGGCGATGAGCTACACCATCGAGGTCTACCGGAGCCGCCAGCGGGCCGAGCGCCACTTCGGCATCTACTCGCTGTACGTGATGTTCTACCCGCAGCTCGTCGCCGGCCCCATCGAGCGGCCGCAGAACCTTCTCCGACAGTTCTACGAGCGCCACGAGTTCGAGTACGAGCGCGTGACGAACGGACTGAAGCTGATGCTGTGGGGGATGTTCAAGAAGGTGGTGATCGCCGACCGGCTGGCCGTCTACGTCGACGCCGTCTACAACGCGCCGCAGGAGTGGGGCGGGCAGACGCTCGCCGTCGCCACGGTCTTCTTCGCCTTCCAGATTTACTGCGACTTCTCCGGCTACTCGGACATCGCCATCGGCGCGGCCCAGGTGATGGGCTTCAGGCTGATGACCAACTTCAACCGCCCCTACCACGCGCAGTCGGTCTCCGAGTTCTGGAAGCGTTGGCACATCTCGCTCTCGACGTGGTTCAGGGACTACCTCTACCTGCCGCTTGGCGGGAGCCGCGTGCCGAAGCGGCGTTGGTATTTCAACCTCTTCTTCACGTTCCTCGTGAGCGGCATCTGGCACGGGGCCAACTGGACTTTCGTCGCGTGGGGCGCGCTCAACGGGTCCTACCTGCTGTGCTCGATCTGGACGCGGGGTCTGCGCGCCCGCCTCGTTAAATTCGTCGGGCTGGACGCGCGGCCGGCGCTCCACCGGGCGTTTAAAATCGTGTTCACCTTCGGCCTCACGTGCTACGCGTGGATTTTCTTCCGCGCCAACAGCATCGCGGACGCCGTCTACATCAACCGGGCCATCGCCTCGGCCGCGCTCGACCCGCTGCGCGGCGCGGGCGCAGTCTTAGCGCCGATGCCCCGGAGCGAGACCGCGCTGGCGCTCTTCTTCATCGCCTTCATGGAGCTGATGCACCTCGTCCAGCGGAAGCGGGGGATGCGGGCGATGCTGGCCGAGAGGCCGGCCTGGTTCCGCTGGGCCGTCTACTACGCGCTGACCGCGGCCATCCTGCTCGCGGGCCAATTCGGCGGGCGACAGTTCATCTACTTCCAGTTCTGAGCATGCGCCGCTTTCTCATCAAGCTGGCCCTCTTCGTCGCGCCGATCCTGCTGGCGCTGGCGCTCGTCGAGTACGAGTTGGCGCGCGTCCCCACGGGCTACGCGGCCAAGCGGCGCTACCTGGATCGCACCATCGGCGAGGCGCGCGTGCTCGTCACCGGCTCGTCGCACGCCCACTACGCCGTCCACCCGCGGCTGTTCGGCGTCCCGGCCTTCAACACCGCCTACGTCAGCCAGGACGTTTATTACGACACGAGGATCGTTCTGAAGTACCTGCCGCGGGCCGCGCACCTCAAGCTCGTCATCGTGTCGGTCTCCTACTTCAGCTTCGAGGGCCGGATAGACGACTCGGCGGCGGCCTGGCGGTCGCCCTTCTACCGGAGGCACTGGGGCATCGGCCCCGCCTCGCCCGGCTTCAGGTGGGGCGACTACAGCTACATCGCGCTGTACGGCGCGCAGCGGACGCGCAGCCTCCTGTGGGATCGTTTCCGCAACAGCGGCGCGGAGCACATAGACCCGGAGGACGGCCACGCCGTGCTGCTGAGACCGAGCCGCGCCGAGGTCATGAGCGGCAAGGCGGCCGTCGGCCGCCACCACACCATCATGAAGGTCGAGAACATCGAAAGGAACGTGCGCCACCTGGGCGAGTTGTTCGACGCGCTCCGGGCGCGGGGCGTCGCGGCCGTGATCATCACCACCCCCGTCTCGCGGAGCTACGCCGAGCACATGAGGCCCGACACCTACCGCCGGATGCAGGACGCGGTCGGCGACCTCTGCCGGCGCTACGGGCTGGAGTACCGCAACTACCTGACGGACGCCCGCTTCGCCCCCGACGACTTCGCCGACAGCAACCACCTCAACGCCCGCGGCGCAGAGCAGTTCAGCCTCATCCTCAAAGACGAGGTGGTGAGCAAATACGTCAGGTGAGCGGGCGGAAACGTCTTCAAGGGGCCGTCCGGGTGGGCCGGCGGCGACGGCGGGCCGGTGGCGTTCGCGACGCCGTCGGCTCGGCTGGGCGTGACAAAACGGAGCCGGCGCGACTTCGAAAGGTCGCGCCGGCTCTTCTGTAAATGTCCGCGCGTCTACTGCTGGACTATGCGTTAGGCTGCGCTGTTTGAAGTGAAAAGTATAAATATGAAATGGTTATTTATTGGAGCGCGGAAGATGACGCCTACGTTGTAGAAGTGCCCGAGTTGGCGGGCTGTATGGCAGATGGGAGGACATATGGGGAAGCTGTAGCTAATGCAGAAGTCATTATCGAAGAGTGGATCGAAACTGCCAGAGAATTGGGTCGAGAAATTCCAGAGCCGGTAGCGCGGCAGAGACGCTCGCCGTAGCGTTTCCGCCGGGGATGGGAAAAGACCGGCGCGGCTCCTGTGAGAGTCCGCGCCGGTCTTGGTTTGCGTGTTGGTTGTTTGAAGTGACGCGCTCGGGTCGTTACTCGTCGTCGCCCTCGTCCGCCGTGTCGGCCTCGTCGGCGTCGCCGTCGCCGGCGGCGGCCGTGACGCGGGCCATCGGGGCCGGCTCGACGCCGCTGAGGATGTCGGAGAGGCTCTCCATGACCGGCTCCTCGCGCGGCTGTTCGAGCGTGGTGTCGCGCTCGACCTTGACGTTGCGGTAGAACTCCATCCCCGTCCCGGCCGGGATCAGGCGGCCCATGATGACGTTCTCCTTGAGGCCGCGCAGGTAGTCAATGCGGCCCGAGATGGCCGCCTCGGTCAGCACGCGCGTCGTCTCCTGGAAGGAGGCCGCCGAGATGAACGAGTCGGTCGAGAGCGACGCCTTCGTGATCCCGAGCAGGAGCGGCTCGGCCTTCGCCGGCTCGCCGCCCTCGCCCGTCACGCGCGCGTTCTCGTCGGCGAAGCGGAAGCGGTCGACCTGTTCGTCCAAGAGGAAGTCCGTGTCGCCCACGTCCGAAATCTTCACCCACCGGAGCATCTGGCGGACGATGACCTCGATGTGCTTGTCGTTGATGTTGACGCCCTGGAGGCGGTAGACCTCCTGAATCTCGTTCACCAGATACTCCTGCAAGCGGTTCATGCCGAGCACGCGCAGGATGTCGTGCGGGTTGAGCGGGCCGTCCATCAAAGCCTCGCCGGCGCGGACGCGGTCGCCCTCCTGCACGTTGATGTGCGTGCCGCGCGGGATGTCGTACTCGCGCTCCTCGCCGTCGTCGCCGACGACCACGAGCCGGCGCTTGCCCTTCGTGATCGCGCCGAGGCGGATCATGCCGTCGATCTCCGACATGACGGCCGTCTCGCGCGGCTTGCGGGCCTCGAAGAGTTCGACGACGCGCGGCAGGCCGCCCGTGATGTCCTTCGTCTTCGTGGTCTCGCGCGGAATCTTGGCGATGATGTCGCCCGGCTCGACCTCGTCGGCGTCGTGCACCATGAGGTTCGCGCGCACGGGCATCTGGTAGGTCTTCAAGACCTTGTTCGAGCCGCCGCGGATTTCCAGGCGCGGCTGGCGCTTCTCGTCGGGCGAGTCCTTGACGACGAGGCGCGACTGGCCCGTCACCTCGTCCACCTCCTCGTCCACGGTCACGCCTTCCTTAAGGTCTTGATACTTCACCGCGCCGGCGACCTCGGTCAGGATGGCGAAGGTGAACGGGTCCCAGGTGGCGAGCATCTGGTCTTCCTTGACCCGCGCGCCGTTCTCGACGTGGATGTGCGCGCCGTAGACGATCTGGTAGCGCGCCACCTCGCGGCCGCGCTCGTCAATGATGGTCAGCGCGCCGTTGCGGTTCATGGCGATGATCTCGCCGCGGCGGTTCTTGACGGTCTGGAGGTCAACGTACTTGACCGTCCCGTCCATGCGCGCCTCGTGCTTCGACTGCTCTTCGAGGCGCGCCGTGCCGCCGATGTGGAACGTGCGCATCGTGAGCTGCGTGCCCGGCTCGCCGATGGACTGGGCGGCGATGACGCCGACGGCCTCGCCGATGTCGACGGGCCGACCCGTCGCCAGGTTGCGGCCGTAGCACTTGATGCAGACGCCGCGGCGCGACTCGCAGGTCAAGACCGAGCGGATGCGGACGCGCTGGACGCCGGAGCGTTGAATCTCCTGCGCGAGGTCTTCGTTGATCTCGTCGTTCGAGGCGACGATGACGCGCCCCTCGACCGGGTCAATCACGTCTTCGAGCGCCGTGCGGCCGATGATGCGGTCGCGCAGAGATTCGATCTCCTCGCCGCCCTCGACGATGGCCGTCGAGGAGATGCCTTTGAGAGTGCCGCAGTCCTGCTCGCTGATGATCACGTCCTGCGCCACGTCAACGAGGCGGCGCGTGAGGTAGCCCGAGTCGGCGGTCTTGAGCGCCGTGTCGGCGAGACCTTTACGCGCGCCGTGCGTCGAGATGAAGTACTGGAGGACGTTGAGGCCCTCGCGGAAGTTCGAGCGGATCGGCGTCTCGATGATCTCGCCCGAGGGCTTCGCCATCAGCCCGCGCATGCCGGCGAGCTGGCGGATCTGCTGCGCCGTGCCGCGCGCGCCCGAATCGCTCATGATGAGGATCGGGTTCAGCTCGTTGTTCGCCTTCTCGCGCTGATCCATCGCCACGAACATCTCCTTGGCGACGCGGTCGGTGACTTCCGACCAGATGGCGATGACCTTGTTGTAGCGCTCGCCGTTGGTGATGACGCCGTCGCGGTACTGCTTCTCGACCTCGATCACGTCGCGGTCGGCCTGCTGGACGAGCGGGCGCTTGGCCTCGGGCGTGACGAGGTCGTCAATGCCGATGGAGATGCCGGCCTTCGTCGCGTAGAGGAAGCCGAGGTTCTTCAGGTCGTCGAGCATCTTGACCGTCATCTCGTGGCCGAGCCGGAGGTGGCAGTAGTTGACGAGCGACTGGAGCCCCTTCTTCTTGAGCGTGCCGTTGATGTAGGGCAGCCCCTCGGCGACCTGGTCGTTGAAGATGACGCGCCCGACCGTGGTGTTGATGACGCGGCGGACGTTCTCCTGCAAGGCGGCGCGCAGCACGTCCTGCGTGTCGTGCTCCTGCGTCAGGTCAATGAGGTCGCCGGCCAGCCGGAGCTTGATCGGCGTCTGCGTCTCGACCTCGCGGGCGTCGAGCGCGAGTAAGACCTCCTCGGTCGAGGCGAAGACGCGGCCCTCGCCCTTGAGGCCCGCGCGGTCGCGCGTCAGGTAGTAGCAGCCGAGCACGATGTCCTGCGAGGGCACGGCGATGGGCTGGCCGTTCGCGGGCGAGAGGATGTTGTTCGAGGCGAGCATCAGCACGGCCGCCTCGATCTGCGCCTCGGGCGAGAGCGGGATGTGGACGGCCATCTGGTCGCCGTCGAAGTCGGCGTTGAAGGCCGTGCAGACGAGCGGGTGAATCTTGATGGCCTTGCCCTCGACCAGCACCGGCTCGAACGCCTGGATGCCGAGGCGGTGCAGCGTCGGCGCGCGGTTCAGAAGAACCGGGTGCTCGCGGATGACCTCTTCGAGGATGTCCCAGACGACGGACTCCTGGCGGTCGACCATCTCGCGCGCCTGCTTGATGGTGGCGGCGTAGCCCTGCTTTTCGAGCTGGTTGTAGATGAAGGGCTTGAACAATTCGAGCGCCATCTTCTTCGGCAGGCCGCACTGGTGGAGCTTAAGCTCCGGGCCGACGACGATGACGGAGCGGCCCGAGTAGTCCACGCGCTTGCCGAGGAGGTTCTGGCGGAAGCGGCCCTGCTTGCCCTTCAGGGTGTCGGAGAGCGACTTGAGCGGGCGGTTGTTGACGCCGCGCAGGACGCGGCCGCGCCGGCCGTTGTCGAACAGGGCGTCGACGGCCTCCTGGAGCATCCGCTTCTCGTTGCGCACGATGACCTCGGGCGCGCGCAGCTCCATCAGCTTCTTGAGGCGGTTGTTGCGGTTGATGACGCGCCGGTAAAGGTCGTTCAAGTCCGACGTGGCGAAGCGCCCGCCGTCGAGCGGGACGAGGGGCCGCAGCTCGGGCGGGATGACCGGGATCACGTCGAGGATCATCCACTCGGGGCGGTTGCCCGACTTCAAAAACGACGTGACGACCTTGAGGCGCTTGGAGAACTTGAGCTTCTTCTGCTGCGAGGTCTCCTCCTTCATCCGCGTGCGCAGCTCGCCCGACAGCTCCTCGACGTTGACCATCGAGAGCAGCTCCTTGATGGCCTCCGCGCCCATCTTGGCGGCGAAGAGGCCGGGGTAGTCGCGCACGAGTTCGCGGTAGCGCTCGTCGGTGAGCAGTTCCCTCTCCTTGACGGGCGCGTCGCCGGGGTCAATGACGATGTAGGACTCGAAGTAGAGCACCTTCTCAAGCTCCCGGAGCGGGATGTCGAGGAGGTGGCCGATGCGCGAGGGCAGCCCCTTGAAGAACCAGACGTGCGAGCAGGGGCTGGCGAGTTCGATGTGGCCCAGGCGCTCGCGGCGCACTTTGGCCTGCGTGACCTCGACGCCGCACTTGTCGCAGATCACGCCGCGGTGCTTCATCCGCTTGTACTTGCCGCAGAGGCACTCCCAGTCGGTGACGGGGCCGAAGATGCGCGCGCAGAACAGCCCGTCGCGCTCCGGCTTGAAGGTGCGGTAGTTGATCGTCTCCGGCTTCGTCACCTCGCCGTGCGACCAGTGGCGGATCTTCTCGGGCGAGGCGAGCGAGATGCGGATGGCCTCGAAGTCCGGCGCGAGTTGCGTCTTTTCTTGCTGGAATCGGAACACGACTTAATCTCCATTTTCGATTGGCGATTTTTGATTTTTGATTGGCGGAGGCTCGCGGGCCGTCCTCGCCACTTCAAATCAAAAATCGCCAATCCAAAATCAAAAATTCATTACTCCGCCGGCCCGCCCGTGGCGACCACGGGGCGGCCCAGCCCGTCGCCGTCGGCGTCGGCCTCGGGCGCATTCTTGTCGATCAGCTGCACGTCGAGGCAGAGCGACTGAAGCTCGCGCACGAGGACGTTGAACGACTCGGGCACGCCGGGGTTGAAGTCGGCCTCGCCCTTGACGATGGCCTCGTAAATCTTCGAGCGGCCGGCCACGTCGTCGGACTTCGCGGTCAGAAGCTCCTGGAGGATGTGCGCCGCGCCGTAAGCCTCCAAAGCCCAGACCTCCATCTCGCCGAAGCGCTGGCCGCCGAACTGCGCCTTGCCGCCGAGCGGCTGCTGCGTGATGAGCGAGTACGGCCCGATGGAGCGGGCGTGAATCTTGTCGTCCACGAGGTGCGACAGCTTCAGCATGTAGATGTAGCCGACCGTCACCTTCTGCTCGAAAGGCTCGCCGGAGAGGCCGTCGTAGAGGACGGTCTTGCCGGTCTCGTTCACCACCTCGGGCAGCCCCAGCTCGCTCAGGCGCTCGTTCGAGCGGCGGATCATGTCCTTGATCTCCGGCTCGGTCGCGCCGTCGAAGACCGGGGTGGCGAAGTGGAGGCCGAGCACGCGCGCCGCCCACCCGAGGTGCGTCTCCAGAATCTGCCCGACGTTCATGCGCGAGGGCACGCCGAGCGGGTTTAAGACGATGTCGACGGGCGTGCCGTCGGGCAGGTACGGCATGTCCTCCTCGGGGAGGATGCGGGCGATGACGCCCTTGTTGCCGTGGCGGCCCGCCATCTTGTCGCCGACCGACAGCTTGCGCTTCATCGCGATGAAGACCTTGACCATCTTGATGACGCCGGGCGAGAGTTCGTCGCCCTGGCGCAGCTTGGCGATCTTCTCCTCGTAGATGTCGGTCAGGATGCGGATCTGGCGCTCGGTGCGCTCCTCGAAGTCCTTGACCTCGGCGCTGATGTCGGCCCCGCGGGCGCCGGCGACCTGGGCCTTGCGCAGGTGCCTCGGCTCGATGCCTTCGAGCATCTCGCGCGTCACGGTCTCGCCCTTCGGGATGCGGACTTCGCGCTCGACCGTGAGGTCGGCCGCGAGCTTGCGCCCCTCGAACAGCTCGTGGATGCGCGCGTCGCGCTGCTCGCGCAGGATGCGCATCTCGTCTTCGAGGTCGCGCCGCAGGCGGTTCTCCTCGTCCATCTCGATGGAGAGCGAGCGCTGGTCGCGCTCCTGCCC
>JALZHT010000709.1 GCA_030860645.1 Acidobacteriota bacterium | reverse complement strand
GCCTACGCGAGGGTGGAAGACCGCATGCAGGCGCTCAGGGCCGGCTACCAGATGCACGTGCCGAAGCCGGTCGAGATGGCGGAGTTGGCCGCCGTGGCGGCCAGCCTCGTCGGCCCGACGCGCGAGGGCTGAACGCCCGCGCGCGGCGGCCACGCGAGGCGGGGTCGGACGGATTTTTGATCGCCGAGGACAGCGAAGACCTCCGCGACATGCTCAAACAATTTCTTTCGGCCGGCGAGCCGTACGCAAGCCCCTCCGCAATGCGACCGGGGCCGGCAGAGTTCTCTTAGCCGAGCAGGCGGTTGTACTCGTCTTTGACCACCCGGTAACACTCGCAGACCGCCGCCTCCAGGCCGCGCCGGTCGAGTACCCGGATGCGTCCGCGCACGTAGCTGATGAGCCCCTTCTCCTGCAACCGGCCGGCGGCCGCGGTGACGCCTTCTCTGCGCACCCCCAGCATGTTGGCGATCAGCTCCTGCGTCATGATTAGCTCGTCCGAGTCCAAACGGTCGTGGCTGAGCAGCAGCCACCGGCAGAGTTGCTGCTCTATCTCGTGGAGGCGGTTGCAGACGGCCGTCTGCGACATCTGGGTGATGAGTGCCTGCGTGTAGCGCAGCAGCAGGCGTTGAAACGCCCCGCCCCGCGCGAACTCATCCTGCAACGCCTTCGCCCTCATCCTGAAGGCCCCCCCGGCGCTCTGCACGACGGCGCGGTTGGGGGTGGTGTCGCCGCCCATGAACAGCGCGATGCCGACCAGCCCCTCGTTCCCCGCCATCCCCATCTCGGCGGACGAGCCGTTCTCCATCGTGTAGAGCAGCGAGACGATGGCGGTGGTGGGGAAGTAGATGTAACTCATCTGGGCGCCGGGCTCGTAGAGGACCTCGCCGAGCGGGAAGGAGACGTGCCCCAGGTGAGGAAGGATTCGCTCGTACTCCTCTCGCGGGATTGCGGCGAGGAGGCTATTCTTCGTCGGAGCGGTTGTGTCTGCGGTGGCGGTCATAGTTAGTCTCGCTTTTCAGCCCCGAACCCCCGGTAAAAACAGGCTGACGGCGTGGTGAGGCCCTCAACGGCTCCCGCGAATGCCGGTGAGAGGTTTTTGGTGGACAGCCTCCACTCGAATGGCCCGCCGTAAGCATATCATATGTGTGCCATCGCACTGACGAGCGGACGTGCATAGCCTACTATGTCTACTAATGTTTTAATAGTTATTGCCGGTATGGCCGGTTTGACCTCGGCAGGTGTTGAATGTGCCGGCCCGGCGCAGGCCCCATTTCTAGCTTGCGTTCACCGGGTGTGGAAGGCAGCGGGGTAGAGACCCCGCCACCTTCCCTCTGCCGGGAGAAAGTTCATGACCATGAGCAACAAGATAGAGAGGCCTTTCACCGCCAGATTCATCGACGCCGGAGCGGGGGTCCTTTTAGAGCTGACGAACACGACCGACGAAGCGTGCAAGGGTGTCGAGGTCCTGGCCGTCTTCCTCAGTGATGAGGAGGCCCCGGGCGGCCCCTCGCGAGCTCATATAAAGTTCGACGCCGTCAAGTCAGTACAGCCGAAGGAGAGGGTCGTCCTGTCGCACAGGACGTGGGTCGACGGGCGGCCGGCGGGGGCCGGCGGCGACCAGTTGGGGCGTCTGAAAGTAATAGCGGGCGAAGTCAAGCCCTACGTGCTGGACATTTCGTGGGAGGACGGCGGGGGGAAAACGTGCTACCAGCGGATACCCGTCGGGCACTGACCGGACGGCCGCCATGCTGTTCCCGGCATTAGAAGCTAACCTGCGTCACGCCGGGCACGCCCTCGGCGGGGCGGGCGGTCAGGTCGTCGGGCTTCGCCGCCAGTACCTCGCGCTGCTCGCCGGACACCGCGCCGAACTTTACAAACTTCCCGACGCCGAAGGGATTGCACTTTGAAAGTTTGTGATTTCTGTAGACAGTATCAGCAGGACGGCAGGTGTCGGCTCGGCCTTAATATACCCAAGGCGATGGGCTGCCGTGAGTTCGACCCCTCAATGGAGAGGTTCTGCTCCGACCCGAAGGATTTCGTCAGCGCCGCCCAGATCGTTCAGATGGCAACCTTCTTTGGGATTAAAGGGAGGGAGCTAAAGAAGGTCAATCTTATGGCCGCACTCGAAGAAAGTGCGCGGCCGTAGGCTCTCATCCAATGCGTAAAGCCGGCCGCCGGAATGGTCTGTAAAGTGGGGGGCAACCCTCCCAAGCTGTTTAATCCGCCTCTTGCCTCACTCCCCTTCGTTTCATAGTGCGTTCCATCTGCGGTGGATGCTGGTTGCTTATATGTGGTAGCGCACATTAGTGATATACTCACTCCGAACAACTCACCACTCGACAGCCGGATCGAGTCCCCCTGACTCCCCCCTCTTGCCGCCGGTTGCTTGTTCACGCTTCGGCGACGGCGCAAGAGTGTGCCGAACTTTCAATCCTCCGGAGGAGGGGTATCAATGAAAATCTTACTGTACAGCCCGGACAACGGGGTGACGCGCAACTTCATGCCGCACCTCTGGATGTTCCTCCTCCAGGCGCTCACCCCGCCCGGCCACGAGGTGCTGCTCGTCGACGGCAACGCCCGCCCGATGGCCGAGGGCGAGCTCGTCCGCTACGCCCGGGCCGAGGGCGTCGGGCTGGTCGGCATCGGGGCCATGACGCGGATGGTGGCGCGGGCCTACCGCTTCGCCGACGCCCTGCGCGCCGCCGGCCTCCCCGTCGTGATGGGCGGGCCGCACGTCACCGAGTGCCCCGGCGAGGCCCTGGGC
>JALZHT010000708.1 GCA_030860645.1 Acidobacteriota bacterium | reverse complement strand
CCGACGGCGGCGCGCTCCGTGCCCGCGCTGATGAGCGAGGCGGCCGTGCGCACCAGCACGCGCCCGCGCCGCAGGGCCGGGGCCGGCACGTCGGCCACCTCGACCTCGCCCGACTTCCGGTTCTGTAGAATCTGCTTCATAGAATTTTAGATTTTAGATTTTTGATTTTTGATTTGCGATTTGCAGCGCCGGGCGCGGCCCGTGACATCTCCCAATCAAAAATCGAAAATCTAAAATCTAAAATCCCGGAACTCGGAACCGGGTTTTATTCCGTGAGCCGGAAGAGCAGTTCGAGCAGGCCGACCGCGGCGGCGGTGCCGAGCAGGACGATGAAAAGGAGGTGCGGCCAGCCGAGCACCCAGCGGCGGCACGCGCGACAGCGGGTGCCGCCCGCGCGCAGCGGCCTGGCACAGTAAGGACATTTAGCCATGCGGTTCAAGACGCGAGGTGGGCGTCGCAAGAAAATGCCACGAACCGGGGCCGTTGTTCAAGTGGCGGCGGCCGCGCGGCCCTGCCCGCCGGGCGGCGGCGCGTGTGTTATAGTTCCCCGGCAAACTTCTCATCGGGAGAATGCGGCGGCCCGCACTCCCCGGGCCTCCCCGGCGGGCGCCGCGCGGCTGTTCGGCATGGGTGTGCTGCAAGGTCTGCTTAACAAGCTGGGTCTCGAAAGCCTCCTGACGGCGCGCGCGCCGCTGCGCGTCTTCCTGCTCGACGACGACACGCTGCGCCACGAGTGGTTCGCCCGCGCCCTCAAGGGCGACTACCTCGACGTGGCCGCCGACGCGGCGCGCGCCGTCGAGCTGCTCGCCGCCAACACTTACGACCTCGTCTTCCTCGACCACGACCTTTTGCCCGAGCACTACTACGCCGAGCAGTTCGACGACGAGCGCAGCGGCTACGCCGTCGCGCGCTTCCTCGCCGAGCGCCCCGACCGCCAGCCCGTCTCCGCCATCATCGTCCACACCCGCAACGCCGACGGCGCGCTCCGCATGATCGAACTCATGCGCCGCGCCGGCCGCCAGGCCGAGCACATCCCCTTCCACATGCTCGCCCCGAGGATCAAGAACCTGCGGAAGAGGGGCTAGGGGCCGGGGCGGCGTGTGGACGAGTTGACCAACTCTCGTTGAGAGGCGGGCCATGCCTGCCGGTTCGAGCTGCGACGTAACTTGAGACGGCGGGCATGGCCCGCCTCCCAACTAACGTTGCTGAAATTATTGATGGCGCAATCACTGATGACGAAATCACTGACGAGAACTGTTCCGCCTCGCGCGGCGGCCGCGCTCATTCTCTGTCTCGCCTCCTGCGCGGCCGCCCGGGCGCAGGCGGGCCAGCCCTACGACGGCGCGGCGAAGGCGCTGCTCGCCCGCCCCGAGGTGCAGGCCGCCTTCGCGCACGTCGAGCGCGAGCGCGCCGAGATTCTGCGCGAGTGGATCGCCGTCACCGAGATCAACGCGCCGTCGGGCAAGGAGCGCGAGCGCGCCGCCTTCGTCGAAAAACTCCTCCGCAAATCGAAGTCCGTCCAGGTGCGCTACGACGCGGCCGGCAACCTCATCGCCACGCGCAAGGGCGCGGGCGGCGGCCCCACCGTCGTCCTCGACGCACACCTCGACACCGTCTTCCAGGAGGGCCTGAAGATTAAGGCCGAGGTGAGAGACGGCCGCCTCTACGCGCCCGGCGTCGGCGACGACACGCGCAACATCGTGGCGATGCTCGCCACGCTGCGCGCGCTCGACGCGGCCGGCGTCAAGACCCGCGGCGACCTCGTCTTCCTCTTCACGGTCGAGGAGGAGACGACCTTCCGCGGCGTCGACCAGTTCGTCAAGGACAATAAGGGGCGCGTCGACCACTACATCGCGCTCGACGGCGGCTACGACGGCTTCACCTACGGCGGCATCGGCATCAACTGGTACAGGCACCACTTCGTCGGCCCCGGCGGGCACACGCGCTCGCGCACGCCGCCCAACTCGGCCACCCTCCCGATGGCCCGCGCCATCGCCCGCGTCTACGAGCTGGCCGTCCCCGCCCACCCGCCCACCAACCTCAACGTCGGCATGACGGGCGGCGCGGACGTGGTCAACGCCAAGGCGGCCGACGCGTGGTTCACGGTTGATTTGCGCTCGACGAGCAACGAGACCATCGCGGAGCTGGAGCGGAAGATCGCGGCCATCGTGCGCGAGGAGGCCGAGCGGGAGAAGATGACGGTGAGGACGGAACTGATTTCGGCGACGCCGGCGGCGCAAATCCCCGGCCACCGCGACTCGGTGCTCGTCAAGACGGCCGAGGCCGTCCACTACGCGCTCGACTTCAAGCCGACGATCACCACGACCGGCTCGAACAACTCGAACGTCGCCCTCATCGCGGGCATCTCGGCCATCTCCACCGGCGCGGCCCCCTGCGGCGACTCGCACGCCCTCACCGAGTGGTGCGAGATCGACCCGCTCTACCGCGGCATCAAGAAAGTCATCCTGTTGAGCGTCGCGATGGCCCAACTGTAGTTAAGGGGATTTGCGATTTTTGATTTGAGATTTTGGATTTGCGATTGGCAGGCGAAGGCCGGGCCGTCTTCCAATCAAAAATCTAAAACCGCAAATCTAAAATCGCAAATCCCCTTAACTATTGCTTCCGCACCGGGCGGGTCAGGCCGACCTTCGAGAGCGCCCACGCGCCGAGGACGACCGCCATCTTGCCGAGGCTGAAGCCCTCGCGCGCGGCCCCCACGCGCGTCACGCGGCCGCGGGCGGCGCGCGCACGCGGCTGCACGTCGG
>JALZHT010000092.1 GCA_030860645.1 Acidobacteriota bacterium | reverse complement strand
GCGCCAGGCAGTAGAGCAGCAGCGCGAGCGCCCCCGTCGCGAGCGAGACGAAGGCGGCGACGACGGGGTGGCCGACCCACCGCGCGAGCTGCGAATTAACGCCGGCCTGGACGGGGATCACGGCCCCGGCCGCCGCGGCGACCAACAGGTAGAACCAGAACATCACTCACCTCACGTTCAAGGCTGAAGAAAGTCCGGCCCCGGAAGCGCGAGAAGGGCTGTGTGAGGGTCAATCACACAGCCCTTCGGCTCGCGCGCGGAAGACCCGGCCCCGCGGGCCGGGTCACTGGAAGACGCGCTCGACGGGGACGACGGCGACGTCCGCCGGGCGGACGTTGACCTTGTAGGTCTGGATGATCTTGTCCTCGGCGAGGAGGTCGGGCGGCTTCGGCGAGTTGTAGGTGATGGGCGAGGGCGTGCCCTTGAGGATGGCGTCGCGCAGGGCCGCCCCGTCCTTCGTGATGATGACGACGCGCATCCGGTCGCTCTTCAGGTGTTGCTTGATGGCGCGGTTCACGTCGGCCAGCGTGAGCCTCGCCAGTTGCTCGCGCATGAAGGTGTTGTAGTCGCCGATGCCGTAGTAGCGGCTGTCGAGCGCGTAGCCGAGCCGCGCGTTCTGCGTCGCCGTCAGCACGTTGGCGTACTTCGTCAGGAAGTTGCGGATCGAGTCGAAGTCCTCCTGCCGCATCCCCTCGCGCACCAGCTTGTCGTACTCGAAGAGCGCGGCGCGCAGCGTGAAGTGCGCGTTCTGCGGCTCGACGGGCCGAATCCAGATTTGGAAAATCTGCGAGGCGCGGCCGAGGTTCGGGTCGGGCGTGAACTGGAACATCCCGCGCGGGAAGTATTCGATGTACGCATAGTCGCCGTAGTTGAGGCCCCGCGTCTCGCGCAGCCGCTGGTAGAGGTGGCTCACGGACGAGCGGTGCTGGCCGAAGTAGCTGGCGGCGAGCGCCAGCGCCGGCCAGTCCTTGTGGGCGCGGTTGACGTTGATGGGGAAGCCCATCGAGATGGCCGTGGCGCGCGTCTCGCGCTCGACGATGTCAATCCTCATGCCGGGCGCGGAGGCCGGCGCGGCGAACTTCTTCTTCGACGCCGTGCCGGCCGGGAGCTTGGCGAAGTCCGACTCGACGCGCCCGGCGAAGTCCGCCGGGTAGCCGCCCGCGAGGCCGACGACGAGGTTGGCCCGCGTGTAGTTCTGGCGGTAGAAGTCGCGCACGTCTGCGAGCGTCAGCTTCTCCAAAGAGCCGACGCGGCCCATGCTGTGGTGCTCGTAAGGGTGGCCGGCGTAGATGAGGTTGTAGAGGTACTCCTTGCCGAGTTCCTCGTCGTTGCCCTCGCGCAGGTTGACCTTGAGGAAGTTGACGGCGTCCGTGCGCAGCCGCGTGAAGTCGTCCTCGCGGAAGCCGGGGTCGAGCAGCATGTCGCGGATCAGGCCGTAATACTTTTCGAGGTTGTCGCCGTGCGTCGTCCCCGAGAAGACGGTCATCTCCTTGTCGACCTGCCAGTTGAAGGAGGTCGCCATCGGGTACATGGCCTCGACGATCTGGTTGTAGCTGAGGGTGCGCGTGCCGCCCTCGGCGAGCATCGCGGCCGTCAAGCTGGCGACGCCCTCCTTGCCCGCCGGGTCGTCGGCCGAGCCGGTCATAAACAGGAGGCGGAAGGTGACGAGGGGCGAGGTGCCCGGCTGGAGCACGCTGGCGGTCTTGGTCGTAGTCATCCGGTTCTGGGCGCGCGCGGCGGCCGCCGCGAAGGGCGACGCCGCGAGCAGGGCGATGGAGAGTGTGGCGAGTGCGCGTCGCATCAGTTCCGGCCCTCCTTCTCAGACGGGACGGCCGCGAGGTTCGTGCCCTTCGTGGCGAGGGTGACGACGGTGCGGCCCTCCTCGCGGAAGTACTTGCGGGCCGCGTCGCGGATGTCCTCGGGCGTGACCTTCTGGTAGGTCTCGAACAGCTCGTTGAGAGTTTCGGGCGTGCGCCGCAGCGCGATGTAGGGCGCGAGGGCCGCGGCGATGGCGCTGTTCGAGTTCATCGCCATGGCGAAGCCGTAGCGAGTGCGCGAGCGCGTGGCGTCGAGCTTGGCGCGGTCGATCAACTCGGCCTTGTGCCGCTCGGCGGTCTTCAGGATCAGGTCGCGGACGTAGTTGACGTTGGCCGGGTCCTTGACGCGGGCGTAGACGACGAACAGCTCCGGGTCCATCTGGTGCCCGAAGTCGGCGACGAGGAGGTCAACCTTCTGCTCCTTGAGGACGAGCTGCTGGTAGAGTTCGGAGTTCTCGCCGAAGGCGATCTGCTGGAAGAGGTCGAGCGCGGCGAGGTCGCGGCTGCCGGCGTCGTAGGCCGGCGCGTGGAAGGCGACGGCGAGGTGCGGGAGCGTGGGCGAGGGCCAGGCGATGTGGGCCGTGCGCGACTCCTTCTGCTCCGGCTCCGCGCCGATGTCGGCCTGGTAGTCGCCGCGCTTCCACTCGCCCCAGTGGCGCTTCGTCAGGTCGAGCGCGCGCTCGCGCGTGATGTCGCCGACGATCATGATGGTCGTGTACTCGGGGCGGTAGAAGCGGTTGAAGAACTGGAGGCTGTAGTCGTACTGGTTGGGCATGTCCTCGATGTCTTTGAGGTAGCCCATCGTGGTGTGCGAGTAGGTGTGGCGCTTGAAGGCCGTCTCGCGCAAGACCTCGTGCATCTTGAAGAAGGGGTTGGCGCTGTTCTTGTTGTACTCGCCTAAGACCGCCTGCGACTCGGTCTTGAACTGCTCGGGCGTGTACTTGAGGCGCTGGAAGCGGTCGGCCTCGGCGCGCATGATCTCGTCGAGGTCTTCCTTCGAGAAGGTGGCGTGGTAGACGGTGCGGTCGTCCGAGGTGTAGGCGTTCGTCTCGGCCCCGGCCTGGGTGAAGAGCTTCTCGCGCTGCTCGGGCGTGAAGTTCTCGCTGCCGCGGAACATCATGTGCTCGAAGAAGTGCGCGAAGCCGCTCTTGCCCGGCTCGACCTCGTTGCGCGAGCCGGCGGCGACGACGATGTAGAGCGAGACGAGGTTCGGGTAGTCGGTCGGCACCGTCACGAGCCGCAGCCCGTTCGGCAAATCGTCGATGGTGTACTGGTACGGGAAGAGCTTGCGTTGGGCCTGCCGCGCGAAGCCGGCGAGCGGCAGCGCGAGCAGGAGCGCGGCGAGAATCAACATTTTCATCTCTTCGTGACTCCCAGAGTGTTGAAATTCAAATGTGATGGGGACAGCACGACATTATACACGACGGGCGGACGGCGGGCGCGGCGGGGAAGGAATTTTTGATTGGCGATTTGAAGTCACCAGTCTTCAGTACAGACGAAGAACAAAACTTATGACCGGCGGCTTACGACTTCAAATCGCCAATCAAAAATCCAGGTGCGGCGGGAGCGTGAGCAGGCCGCGCCAGCCGGAGTCGTCGCGGCGCATCCGCGCGGTCAGCTCGTCGCGCAAGTCCCGCAGCCGGTCGCTCAAGGTGTGCGGGTAGCGGTCTATGTCGTCGAAGCGCGCGAGCTGTTCTTCGACGAAGGCTTTCTGTTTCCGGATGGAGGGGATCGGGCCGTGGCGGCCGCTCTCCCAGAAGGGCTGGAGGAGGCGCTCGACGCGCGCCGCGCCGGGGATTTCGACCTCCTCCCCTTCGAGTCCCGTCACGTCGCCGACGTAGCGCCCCGAGGCGTCCGCGCCGCGGAAGACTTGCAGGCGGCCGGGCAGCGTCGACTTCTCCGGCGTGTTCGAAGCCTTCAGCGTCGGGCGGCCCGCGATCACGCACTCCTTGAAGATGACGCCCGCGATGCGGCCGACCTCGCCCGAGAGCTTCGTGCCGACGCCGAACCCGGCCGCCCCGGGGAACTCGGCGACGATGCGGCGGATGGCCTCCACGTCGAGGTCGCCCGTCAGCACCGGCATCAGGCCCGTGAGGCCGTTGGCCTCGAAAAACTCCAGGCACCACTTGCCCAGCGCGGCGAGGTCGCCGGAGTCGACGCGGAAGCCCTTGAAGGCGCGGCGGCGCGACTCGCTGGAGGTGGCGGCCAGCGCCGCGTGCACCGCCCCGAGGCGCACGTCCACGGTGTCGAGCAAAAGCGTCGTGCCCTGCGGGTTGGCGTCGAGCCAGCGCTCGAAGGCGACCTGCTCGAAGTGCTTGGGCCTCCCCGTCCGCGCGTCCAGCTCAGGCTCGTCCATGAACTCGACGTAGGACTGCTGCCAGTAGTGCGCCTCGGTGCCGACGGCCGGGATGTCGAGGCGGTGCGCGGCCTCCATGTTTGAGGTGTCGTTGAAGCCGCCGATGAAGGCGTAGGTGGCGACCTCGACGGCGCGCTCGATGTCGCCGTTGCGGCGCAGGGAGAAGTCGGAGAGCCAGCGGGGGCCGGCGGCCGCGCGCATCTGCATGGCGAGCGCGGCCGTCGTCATCGGGAGGTCGAAGGCGTGCTCGAACTTAATCTCCTGCGCCTGCGTCAGCCCGAACGCGCCGGTGATGTCGGCGAAGGGCTGCGCGGCGAACATGACGGTGCCGGGGCGGACGGCCCGCACCGTCCCGGCGAAGTTGATGTCCTCGACCGCCCGCGCGAAGAGCGCCAGCCCGCCGCGATCCTGTTCGAGCGTGCGCAGCCGCGGCCGGTCGACCCGCAGATCGAGCAGCGAGCGCAACAGCCGCTCGTGGCCCAGGCACGGCGCGTAAGGCAACTTGCGCTGCGTCACGTAGAAGGTCGCCTCGGCCTCGCTCAGAGGCCCGCCGCGCAGCCGCGTCGCCGCCTTGTACGACGCGTCGCCCATCGTCGCGTGGTAGCGGTCAATATTAAGCATGGGTGCTAGGTGCTAGGTGCTGGGTGCTGGGATAACTGAGAGTCGGATGACGGGAGGGCGAGGTGCTTCCTCCCAGCACCTAACACCCGGCACCCAGCACCCTAAACTATTTCGGCCCCGGCGGCGCGCATCTCTTCGAGGGCGCGTTGGTCGTCGCCGGGCCGGAGGTTGACGGCGCGCATGGCGTCGGCGAGGGCGCGGACGCGGAAGCCCTCGCGGAGGGCGTCGAGGACGGTGTTCTTGACGCAGTAGTCGGTGGCGAGGCCGCCGACCCAGACCTCCGAGACGCCGCCGCGGCGCAACTGTGCGGCGAGGTCGGTGCCGTCGAAGGCCGAGTAGTTGTCTTCGTCGCCCAACCCTTTGGAGACGACGCGGATGCGCGGGTCGTCGGCCAACTCTTCGTGGAACTCGGCCCCGCGCGTGCCCTGCACGCAGTGGACGGGCCAGGTGCCGCCGTAGGCCGCGAAGTGGCGCGTCTCGGGCGGGTGCCAGTCGCGGCTCTTGAAGACGAGGTCGCCGCGCGAGAGGAACTCTTCGATGAGGCGGTTGAGCGGGGCCACCACCTCGTCGCCGCGCTCGACCCCCAGCGCCCCGCCCGGGCAGAAGTCGTTCTGCACGTCCACGACGATGAGTGCGCGCCTTCCGGTTTTCTCAGCGACCATGAAATCAGACTCCTTTTAAATCGCGGGCTGAGCGTCGGGCGCGGCAGGATTTAACACAGAGGACACAGAGAAGAAGATGTTTTCTCCGTGCCCTCCGCGCCCCCTGTGTTGAAATGAAGGCGCGCGACATTCAACCAGCAGGCCACAACTCAAGGAGACCCACGCGAACATTCTACGCCAGGACAACCCGCGGGCAAAAAACAGCCCGCGGCCCCCGAGTCGGGTGGCCGCGGGCGTTTGCCGGGCAAGAGCGGGGAGACGCTTACCCTGCCGGCTTCTGTGCGCCGCCGGTCGGCGCTAGAAGAAGAGCGAGTAGAGCAGACGGTTGGGCGAGCCTGAGCCGATGCCCGACAGGCGGTTCGTGGTCGCGTTGCTGACGATGGCGTTGCGCACCGTGGCGGGCGAGGCCGAAGGGAATGCCTGCCGGTAGAGCGCGGCCACGCCGGCGACGTGCGGCGACGCCATCGAGGTGCCGCTCAGGGTCGCCGTCGCCGTGTCGGAGGTGTACCAGGCCGAGGGGATGCTCGAACCCGGCGCGAAGAGGTCGAGGCACGTGCCGATGTTCGAGAACGACGAGCGCGCGTCACTGGTCGTCGTCGAGCCGACCGTGATGGCGGCGGCGAGGCGCGCCGGCGACTGCGTGCAGGCGTCGGCCCCGTTGCTGTTGCCGGCCGAGACCGCCACGGGGACGCCCGCGTTGATGAGGTTCTGCACGGCCGTGTCCATCGCCGACGAGGCCGGGCCGCCGACGCTCATGTTGGCGACCGCCGGCTGGACGCGGTTCGACGTGACCCAGTTGACGCCCGCGATGATGTTCGAGGTCGAGGTCGTGTTGGCGCACTGGAAGACTTTCACGCCGCGCAGCAGCGCGCTCTTCGCCACGCCGTAGGTCGAGCCGCCGACGGTGCCGGAGACGTGCGTGCCGTGCCCGTTGCAGTCCTGCCCGTTGCCGCCGTTCACGTCGAAGACGTTCGAGGCGCGCCCGCCGAACTGCGTGTGACTGGTGCGGATGCCGGTGTCGATGACGTAGACGCGGACGCCGGAGCCCGTCCAGTTGTAGGTGTAGGTGCCGCTGAGCGGGCGGTCGCGCTGGTCTATGCGGTCGAGGCCCCACGGCGGGTTCGTCTGCGTCGCCGTGGTGCTCATCACGGCGTCCTCCTCGACGAAGGCGACGCGCGGGTCCTGGCTCAAGGCGAGCGCCTGCTCCTTCTTCATCGTGACGGAGAAGCCGTTGAGCGCGTGCTTGTAGAGGTGCTTGACCCTGCCGCCGTAGGCCGCGGTGAGAACGTCGGCGACCTGCCCGGCCATCGAGAAGTCGCCGCGCAGGCCGGCGGCCGCGTCGTCGAGGACGACGATGTACTGGTCGGGGATGGCGTGCTTGCCTTTGGCGAGGTACTTGGCCGCCTTGTCCGGCTTCTCGGCCCGCGCGGCCGCGCCTGTGCCCTGAATGTTCGTCGTGGCGAGGGCCGCCGCGCAGAGGGCGGCGGCGGCGATTAAAGTGAAGAGTTTTCTCATGCTCCCTCCAAAAAGTGTCTGCGGCTCAGGTTGCCGCGGGGATAGGCTCTTCCGCGCAACAGTGAGGTCTGGGACGAAGCGTACCCGCGCGTGGGCGCGCCATGGGAAGCAGGTGTCGAAAGTTAAAGTTTCAGGGCAAGAACTGGGGAGTAGAAAGAGAAAGCCCCGTCAGCCGTCGTCTTCCTACCTGTGAGAGAGCGTGCACTATAGCAAATTTTCGTCAGCGCGCAAGAGGAAATTCAAGTTTCGGGTTCCGGGTTTCGAGTTAAGACAGGTTATGACCGCGGGCGGGAGCGACCGGCACGGGTTTTTAACTCGCAACCCGAAACTTGAATTTCGTTGACCCGACGTTTGAGGGTCTGGGATTTCCGGCGCGCACGCGCAGGGCGGGGAAGCGCCCGCGGTACTGTTCGGACTCCAAACCCGCGCGGCCGACCCGGTCAGGTGTACTCGGGGCCGGAAACCCAGGCCGACAGGGTGACCCGCATCCCCTTCTTCACCGGAGTCACCCAGTGCATGTAGAAGCTCGGGTAGAGCAGACAGTCGCCGATGTCGAGCTTCGGCGTGAGACAGTGGTTGCCTAACTTAATCTGCCCGCCCGACCAGTCCCGCCTCCTCACGAGCGGCACCACGGCCGTGATTTTGCTCAAGTCGGCGTCCTCGTACTCGGAGTCCATGTGTTCGTTGGTGAAGCCGCCGGCGCCGTACTTCTGAATCCTCATGGGGTAGGTGAAGCCGGCGAGCCTGAAGTTCCAGACGTTCTTCTCCACGGCGGCCCGCCCGATCTTGGCGAAGGGCCAAGCCAAGTCCTTCGGGTAGAGGTACAGGATGTCCACGTCGCGCACGTCGTGCTCGCCGCCGCTATGGTAGAAGCGGCCGCGGGTCTCGGAGAACGTCACGAGGCTGGCGCACTGCTTCGGCGTGAAGAGCCGCTTGATGACGGCGTAGGTGGGCCGCCTGTTCAGGCTCAGGGGGACGGGGTAAATGATCTCCACCTTCTCCATCTGCGTGGGCCTCCGCGAGGGTACGAGTCTAAGTCGGCGGCGGCTCCTTCAAACACTTGAGCAGTTCGTTATGGAAATCCTCGGAGTACGCTGCGGCGTTAGCCTTCAGCCAGGCGCGGTGCGTGCCGGCGAGGAACGCGACGGAGCCGACGAGCCAGTTCGCTTTGTAGTGCCACATCTTCAGGTGGTACACGTCGTCGAGGTAGGCGAGGCAGAGTCGCGCCACGAGCTGGTACTTGACCGCGTCCACGCCCTGGTACTCGGTCCGGTAGTTCGCATTCCTCTCGGCGTCCATGTACCTGGCGTGGGACAGCAGGAACTGCACCAGGCCGCCCCACTCCTTCGTGATGTGCTGGTAGCGCCACTCGCGCCTGGCCCAGAGCGCGGAAATGACGGCGAGGGTGAGGAGCCCGAGCGCGACGACGATGTCCACGACGTTCTTGAGGGCTTCGAGGTGCTCGGGCGTCAGGCTCGACATCATTCCTCCATTCGGCAGGCCGGCGCGCCTCCGTGACCAAGACCTATTACCCCACTTCGCCGCCTGACGGCAATCATTATTTTCGGGCCGGGCCGAGCCGACGGCCCCCACCCGCCGCGCACTTTGGTATTGCTTTGCGCAGGCGTTCGGCGGATAATCCGCGCCGCGCAGGGTGCGACCCGTCGCCGCAGCTTCACCTCCCCGCACACGTCCGGCCGACTTCACCCCGCACGAGGGCCGGCGGCGGAGGCATCAACTTTTCACAACCGCACGAAGGAGACACCGCGATGATTTGCCACGACCCCACCTCGCCGCCCTTCGGCGGCTCGGCCTTCTCCGACAAGCAGTGGACGGTTGACGAAATCGCGCAGATGGAAGAAGACGGCGCGGCCGACACCGACGCCGAGCGCCTCGTCGACCCGTCCGAAGGCGCGGAGACCACCGGCCAGCCT
>JALZHT010000707.1 GCA_030860645.1 Acidobacteriota bacterium | reverse complement strand
GTGCGGCAGTTGCTCGCCGAGAGCGTGCTGCTCGCGGCGCTGGGCGGCGGCGCGGGGCTGCTGCTGGCCGTGTGGGGTGTAGACATCCTGGTCGGCCTCGACCCGGCGGGCGTCCGGCGCGTCGGCGAGGTCGGGCTTGACGCGGGCGTGCTCGCCTTCACCGTCGGGCTGTCGCTCGCCACCGGCCTCCTCTTCGGGCTGGCCCCGGCGCTCCAGGCGTCGAAGACCGACTTCGCCGAGACGCTCAAGGAGGGCGGGCGCACGGGCGGCGGCGGGCCGCGTCGCAGCCGGCTGCGCGGCGCGCTCGTCGTCTCGGAGGTCGCGCTGACTTTGGTGCTGCTGGTCGGCGCGGGGCTTCTGGTCAAGAGCTTCGCGCGGCTGCTCGAAGTTGACCCCGGCCTCGACCCGCGCGGCGTCCTGACGATGGACGTGTCGCTCCCGCCCGCGAAGTACGCCGAGCGCCACCAGATCGCGGCCTTCTACAGACAACTCCTGGACGAGGTCGCGGCGCTGCCGGGCGTCGAGACGGCGGGCGCGGTGAGCGTCCTGCCGCTGGCCGGCGAGGACTCTTCGAACTTCGTCCAGATCGAGGGCCGCCCGCCGCTCGCGCCCGGTCAGGCTCTGCGCGCCGGGCGGCGCAACGTCGGGGCCGACTACTTCGGCGCGCTCCGCATCCAGCTCAAGAGTGGGCGGGCCTTCGCCGCGTCGGACTCGGCGGAAGCCCCGCCCGTCGTCATCATCAACGAGGCGATGGCGCGCGCCTTCTTCGCGGGCGAAGACCCACTCGGCAAGCGCATCCGCACCGGCGACAAAAGCCCGTGGGTGACGGTCGTCGGCGTCGTCGGCGACGTGCGCCACCGCGGGCTGGAGGTGGACACGCGCCCCGAGATGTTCTTCCCGCACGCGCAGACGCCCTCGCGCCAGATGACGCTGGCGGTGCGCGCCGCCGGAGACCCGCTGGCGCTCGTCGGCCCGGTGCGCGAGCGGGTGCGGGCGGTGGATAAAGACCAGCCCGTCGGCAACGTCAAGACGATGGAGGCGTGGCTCGCCGAGTCGGTCGCGTCGCGCCGCTTCTCGGTGCTGCTGCTCGGCGTCTTCGCGCTGATCGCGGCGGTGCTCGCGGCCGTCGGCATCTACGGCGTCGTCAGCTACGGGGTGGCGCAGCGGACGCACGAGCTGGGCCTGCGCATCGCGCTCGGGGCGCGCCCCTCGGACGTGCTGCGCCTCGTCATCCGCCAGGGGATGAAGATGGCGCTCGTCGGCGCGGCGGTCGGCTTCGCGGCGGCGCTCGCGCTCACGCGCGTCATGTCCGGCCTGCTCTACGGCGTCTCGGCCACCGACCCCGCGACCTTCGCCGGCGTCACGCTGCTGCTCGGGGCGGTCGCCTTCCTCGCCTGCTACGTCCCGGCGCGACGCGCGACGCGAGTAGACCCGATGGTGGCGCTGAGACACGAGTGATGAGTGCGGAGTGCAGAGTGCAGAATGAAGACCATTTAATTCTGCACTCCGCACTCTGACTTCTGCACTTGCTTGGAGGTTCGCGATGAAGACTCTCTGGCACGACTTGAAGTACGCGGTGCGGGTGATGCTCAAGCAGCCGGGTTTCACGGTGGTCGCCGTCGTCACGCTGGCGCTCGGGATCGGGGCCAACACGGCCATCTTCACGGTGGTTGACGCGGCGCTCCTGCGCTCGCTCCCCTACCGCGAGCCGGAGCGGCTCGTCCACCTCTGGGAGGCGAAGCAGAACCGCGACTTCGACCGCCGCGAGGCTTCCTACCCCGACTTCCTCGACTGGCGCGCGCAGACCGGCGAGGTCTTCGAGGGCGTCGCCGGCTACGTCAACCGCGGCTTCACGCTGACCGGCGAGGGCGGGCCGGAGCGCGTGATGGGCGCGGCCGTCACGTCGAACTTCTTCGACCTGCTCGGCGTCGAGCCGCGCCACGGCCGCATGCTTCTTGAGGGCGAGGATCAGCCGGGGGCCGAGGGCGTCGTCGTCCTCGGCCACGGCCTGTGGCAGCGCCGCTTCGGCGGCGACCCGAAGGTCGTCGGCCGCCGGATCACTTTGAGCGGCGAGAGCTACACCGTCGTCGGCGTGCTACCTGCCGACTTCCAGTTCGCGAAGCTCGGCAGCGCCGACCTGTGGACGGGCCTGCGGCCGACGCCGAATTTCGCCACCCCGCGCTACATGCACTGGCTCAACGTCGTCGCGCGCCTGCGGCCGGGCGTGGGCATGGAGGCGGCGCGGGCGCGGCTCGCGGCGACGGGGCAGGTCATCGCCGCCGAAGACCCCGGCGCGCACGCGGGCACGTCGCTCGTCGCCGTGCCGCTGCACGAGGAGATCGTCGGGCAGGTGAGGCCCGTGCTGCTGGCGATGCTCGCCGCAGTCGGCCTCGTCCTGTTGATCGCGTGCGCCAACGTCGCCAACCTCCTGCTCGCGCGCGGCGCGGCGCGGCAGAAGGAACTCGCCATCCGCACGGCGCTAGGGGCGGGGCGCTGGCGCGTCGTCCGCCAACTGCTGACGGAGAGCGTGCTGCTCGCCGTGATGGGCGGCGCCCTGGGGCTGCTGCTCGCGTGGTGGGGCGTCGAGGTGCTGGCGGCACTGAGCCCGCGCGACCTGCTCGACCTCGGCGCCGTGCGGCTCAACCTGCCCGTCCTCTTCTTCACGCTCGGCGTCTCGATCATCACGGGCGTCGTCTTCGGCGTCGTGCCCTCGCTCGAAGCCACGAGGGCGGCGACGGGCGAGAGCCTGAAGGAGGGCGCGCGCGGGA
>JALZHT010000706.1 GCA_030860645.1 Acidobacteriota bacterium | reverse complement strand
GCCCCGGCGACGAACAGGGCGACGAGCAGGCACAGGGCGAGCAGGGCGAGGGAAGGGCGGCGAAGGAAGACGGGATGCATCCTGAAAGTCTCTCTCAAGAGATTGAAAGCAGTGACGGAAGCGGGAGTGTGCTCGGCGGCGAGTCTAGCACAAGCGCGGCGGGCAGGCTCGCCGGGCGGCTGTGGCTCTGGTGGTCAATGTTCGTGGCGGCCGTCCTGCTGCTCGTCTTCGGGCCGCCGGTGCTCCTCGTCTCGTATCTGGCGAAGCGCCGCCACTGGGTCTACCCGTGGGCGCTCTTCGGCGCGCGCAACTGGCTGCGCCTGAGCGGGGTGCGCGTGCGCGTGCGCGGCCTCGAACGCCTCGACCCGCAGAGGTCTTACGTCTTCGTCGCCAATCACCGCTCGTTCCTCGACACGGCGGCTCTGTTCCACCACCTCGGCCGCCGCATCGGCGTCATCGCCAAGAAGGAGCTTTTGAAGGTGCCGATCCTCGGCTACGGGATGGGCTATGTCAACGTCCTCGCCATCGACCGCTCGAACCGCCAGCGCGCCATCGAGACGATGCGGGCGGCGACCGACCGCCTGCGGCGCGGCATCTCGTTCGCCGTCTTCGCCGAGGGCACGCGCGCGCGCCCCGGCGAACTGCTGCCCTTCAAGAAGGGCGCGTTCTACATGGCCGTCGAGGCCGGCGTCCCCGTCGTCCCCGTCGCCATCAAACACACGGACGAGCTGATGGGCAAGGGGACGGGCGTGGCGCGGCCCGGCACCGTCGAGGTGGTCGTGCTCCCGCCCGTCGAGACCGCGGGCCTCTCGACCGACGACGACGTGAAGCGCCTCGCCGAGCACGCCAACGCGATGGTCGCGGAAGAGTTGAGAAAGTAGTCAGCGGCCGGTAGAAGAACGAAGCGGAAGCCCGGCCGCGACGGAGGGCTTTGATTTTCGATTGGGGACTATCTTCAAATCGAAAATCGCAAATCTAAAATCAAAAATTTCTTGAGGAATCAATTGCACATGAAAAGATTGCTGACAGCCTGCGCCGTCTCGTTCTGTCTGTGCGCCGCGTCTGTGCCCGTCGGCGCGTCGCCGCGGGGGGATCACGGCCGTCACGGGGACGACCTCGCCACCCTGCGGGCCAAGATTCGTCGCTTCGCCCCGACCGTCGTGACGGCCGACCCGCGCGCCCTGTCGCCCGGCGACCGCCGCGCGCTGGCGAAAGTCATCGAGGCCGCGCGCCTCTTCGACCCGCTTTTCCTCCGCCAGGTCTGGAGCGGCAACCCCGCGCTCAAAAGAAAGCTCGAAGCCGACCGCAGCGCGCTGGGCCGCGAGCGCCTCCGCTACTTCCTCATCAACGACGGCCCGTGGTCGCAGCTCGACGAGAACAAAGCCTTCCTCGAAGGCGTGCCGGAGGAGAAGCCGCCGCAGGCCGCGCACTACCCGGACGACATGACGAAGGAGGAGTTCACGCGCTGGGCCGAGTCGCTGGGTGAAGAGGAGCGGCAGAAGGCGACCGGCTTCTTCTACGCCATCCGCCGCGACGCCGCCGGACGGCTGCGGGCCGTCCCTTACAGCGAGGAGTACCGCGAGTTCCTCGAACCGGCGGCGCGGCTCCTGCGCGAGGCCGCCGCCGCGACGACCAACGCGACGCTCAAAGACTTCCTCAACAAGCGCGCCGCCGCCTTCCTCTCGAACGACTACTACGAATCGGACGTGGCCTGGATGGCGCTCGACGCGCCCATCGACGTGACCATCGGCCCCTACGAGACCTACTCGGACGGGCTGTTCGGCTACAAGGCGGCCTTCGAGGCTTACGTCACGCTGCGCGACGCCGCCGAGACGCAGAAGCTGGCGCGCTTCAGCAACTACTTGCAGGAACTCGAAGACCATCTGCCAATCGAAGCGCGCTACCGCAACCCGAAGCTCGGCGCGGCCTCGCCGATCCGCGTCGTCAACGTCGTCTTCGCCTCGGGCGAGGGCAACAGCGGCGTGCAGACGGCGGCCTTCAACCTCCCCAACGACGAGCGCGTCGTGCGCGAGAAAGGCTCGAAGCGCGTCATGCTCAAGAACGTGCAGGAGGCCAAGTTCAACAAGACGCTCGTCCCCATCTCCCGCGTCGTGCTCGCGCCCGCCGACCGGCCGCGGCTCTCCTTCGACGCCTTCTTCACGCACATCCTCGCGCACGAGCTGATGCACGGCCTCGGCCCGCAGACCATCAACGTCGGCGGCCGGGAGACGACCGTGCGCGGCCAGCTCAAGGAGACCTACGGCACCATCGAGGAGGCGAAGGCCGACATCACCGGCCTCTGGGCCTTACAGTATTTGATGGACAAGGGCGTGGTTGATAAGAAGATGGAGCAGACCGTCTACACGACCTTCCTCGCCAGCATCTTCCGCTCCGTGCGCTTCGGCATCAAGGAGGCGCACGGGCGCGGCGTCGCCATCCAGTTCAACTACCTGACGGACGAGGGCGCGATCCGCTACGACGAGCGGGCGGGGACTTTCAGCGTCGCCCCCGACCGCATCAAGGACGCCGTGCGCAAGCTCACGGGCGAAATCCTCACCATCGAGGCCGAAGGCTCCTACGAGAAGGCGAAGGCGCTGCTCGACAAGTACGGCGTCGTCCGCCCGCCGATGCAGCGCGCGCTCGACCGCCTCAAGGGCGTGCCCGTCGACATCGAGCCGAGCTACCCGCTCGCCGCCGCGCCGAGGCGCAGGGGCTAGAGACTTGTTAAAAGGAGAGGGCCGGGGCCGGTTAAAGCGAATGTCTTTAACC
>JALZHT010000091.1 GCA_030860645.1 Acidobacteriota bacterium | reverse complement strand
CCGCCGCCCGCGGCTCTGTTTTAACGTGAAATTTAAAGCTCGGAGCCGTTCAGTAGTCTCACCGGTTGGCCGGCGGCGAGGCGGCCCGTGCGCAGGACGCGGGCGTAGAGGCGCGAGTCGCCGGGGTGGACTTTCTGCGAGATGCGTGTGAACTCGCCCCCGGCGAAGGAGGCCGCGATGGTCTTGCACGGCCCGGCGTGGCTGCTGATCTCGATGACGGCCTCCTCGCCGAGCGCGAGCCGCGCGCCGGGTTCGAGGCGCGACCAGTCGAGGCCGACCAGCGTGACATTCTCGCCGACCGAGCCGGGGAAGATCGGGTGGCCTTCGCCCTGCAATTCGAGGATGTGTTCGAGCGAGAAGAGGCACAACGCGCGCTCGGGGCCGCCGTGGTAGCGGCGGTCGGCCTGCCAGTCTCCTTCGAGACCTTCGGGCGTCAACACGGCCTCGCGCACGGCCAGCTTCGGCACCCCGCCGCCGGAGCAGTTCAGTTGGAAGATTCGACCGTTCATCTCTTTCTCACGCTGCCTGAAAGTTGTTCACCCGCGCGGCCGGCCGCCGGGACTCAAACCGCCTGCCGCAGCGAACCCGCTTTCGCCCGCAGCAACTCGCACACGAGCGTCGCCTTGCCCGAGTTGGAAGCGAACCCGCCGACGGCGGCGGTTGCGGGACTCAACTCTTTCGCGCTTTTCCGTCCGCCCGTGCGCGGACGCCGGAGCCTCGCCAGAGTTTTACCCCTTCCCGCGCCGCAAGACAAATGGCCCCGCCCCGCTGTAGATTACCCGCACGGCTCCGGGCTTGCTATGGGAAACACGCGGGACGACGAACAGGAAAACGTCCGCGCCGTCGCGGAAGTTCTGGCGAGGCGCGGCGAGGCGGCGACCGGCGGGACGGGCGCGGGCGAGGCGGCGCGCGCGTGGGTCTCGAACGGCTTCGACGACGCGGAGGAAGTCGAGGCCTGGCTCGACGCGGGCTGCCACGACGCCGCGGCCGCGCGGCGGCTCGACGAGGCGGGCGTCACGCCCGAGCAGGCCGCCATCCGCACGACGGCCGGCGCTTCCGCCGAAGAAGACACGCTCGGCTGCAAGCTCTCACGCGGCGACCTCAGCCTCGAAGAGGCCCGCCGCATCATCACGCGCGAGTTCTGGAGCGACTGACCCGCCAGTCGCCGCTGACGGCCGGCTCACCTTCCCTCTCATCACCCGCAAGCGCGCGCGCAGGAACGGCCGCCGCGTGCCGTTCCTCATTCGGTCAACGCGCCCGCCGAGGCGGCCCGCAGAAAGAATTTTCGCCGCCCTGAAAAAAGTGCTTGACATTGCAAAGTGGTCTGTCGTATATACAGGCGTCACTCGGAGCCGGCCCTGCGCCGGCGGGTCTCGGGAACGGAAATGATGACGAACTCGACACAGCGTAGGTATCAGGTCGCGGACGCCCCCACGGGCGTCCGGCAGGCGTCCGCGCGCCTACAGGGCGGTCGGCGCGCCGCCGGGGCGAGTCCGTCGCAAGCCGACCAGACCGTCTTTCATCTCGCGCCGTGGTGCGCGGGCAAACTCGAAGGCGAGCCCGGAATGGGTCGCCTGAACGGCCAGATTTTGGATAACCAGATTTGATTCGGCGGGGGCGGGCCTCCCGCTCCCAACTCTCTAACTAACACCTAGAGACTCGTTCGGAGCGGGCCTGCTTCCTGTGGGAAGCCTCAGAGGCCCGCTCTTTTTGTTGTTTGACAACCGAAGTATCTCGTGAGGATGAAGGCAGGGGGCCTTCGGCCGGCGGCGGGCGCGCACCCGACCCGGCGAAGCGTCTCCCCGCGCGTCTCCGGGCGGAGGCCGCCCTCTGCCTTCATCAATTTTTGGTTACTGATTCCCGGCGGCGTGAGAGCGCCGGCCACAATAATTTTTTGAGTACCAGACGCCGAACCGGATCGGCAGCAGTCTGTAAAGCTGTGGCTCTTGCGAGCGTGGGGGTTCGAGTCCCCCCTGGTGCATCGCACGGAAGGTTGGGCACGGGCACGCCGGGCAGTCTTGAAAACTGTCGGAGCCTCAACGGCTCCTGTGGGTTCGACTCCCACACCTTCCGCCGGCAGAAACGGTGGAGTCTGGGCGATGAACGATCAACTAAAACGAGTCGTCTTCAGTTCGTCGTCTCGCGCTCATCGTTAGTTTCGAACCCGTAGCTCAGGCGGATCAGAGCGCAACCGTGCGAAGGTTGAGGCCGCACGTTCGAGTCGTGCCGGGTTCATCGCTGCTTTCCGGGGTGGTCTAACGGTAGCGACGCCTGTCTTTGGAACAGGAGGTGGGGGTTCGACTCCCTCGCCCGGAGTGAGTCGGTCGCGCTGGGGTGGCGGAACGGCAGACGCGCGGCGCTGAGGTCGCCGTGGGCGCAAGGCTCTCTGAGGGTTCGACTCCCTCCCCCAGCACCTCTCGGCGGGAGTGGTGCAACACGGCAGACACGCCGTCCCCAGAAGGCGGCTCTTGTGAGTTCGAATCTCACCTCCCGCATCCCTCGTGCACACCCGGCGCGCGTAGCCCAAACGGCAGAGGCGGCGGGCTTAAAACCCGCCCGGTGAGAGTTCGAATCTCTCCGCGCGCACCTTCGACTATGCGGGGCGCGTAGCATAAAGGTCATGCAGCGGACTCCGGCCCCGCGCCCCCTCGAAAGGACGAATGCCCGTTCGAGTCGGGCCGCCCCTGTTAACTCTCTCCGCCGGTCGTGGGGATGTATGCAAACGGACAAAGCGGCTTGGCCTTCAACCAAGCGCCCGACGGGCTTTGCGGGTTCGAGTCCCGCCATCCCTGCCACACCCCGCGTTGGCCGTAGCTTAAAGGTAGAGCGCTGCGCTGTGAACGCAGTCCGTGCGGGTTCGACTCCCGCCGGCCGACTTTTGTTCGTGAATCGTGAATCGTGAATCGTAAATCGTGAAGAGAAGTTTTCAGTTCTCAGTTAAGGCAAACCTGAAAACTGACACCTCGATTCACGATTCACGGCTTTTGACGATTCACGGCTTTTCTGGAACGGTGGCCGAGTGGTCGAGGCACTTGCTCGTCAAGCAAGACGACGCGGGTTCAATTCCCGCCCGTTCCGCTCCCCTTCCGCGCCGCAAGCTCAACGGGGCCGAGCACCCGTCTCTTAAACAGGGGGCCGCGGGTTCGACCCCCGCGCGGCGCATCCCGACGGAGCGTAGCCTAGTGGGATTTCAGGCACTCGCCCTGGGAGCGAGACCACGGGGGTTCGAATCCCTCCGCTCCGATTCTTCTGTGGACGTAGCTCAGCCAAGTGTAGAGCGCCGGCCTGCCTTGCCGGAGGCGCGGGTTCGATTCCCGTCGTCCACTCTTGCACTCACACACGGGCGGTTAGCTTAACGGAATAAAAGCGGGTCGCTTCGAACGACTCCAGATGCGGGTTCGACTCCTGCACCGCCCTTCCCCGGCCCTCGCCGGGGGCCTCCCCTCCCCTCACGCGCACGCGTAGCCAAGCTGGTGAAGGCGGCGGCCTGCAAAGCCGCCCATCGCCGGTTCGAATCCGGCCGCGTGCTTCGACGGCTCACAAAACTTGCGGGCGGTCGCCCGCGCCCGCGGGCCGCCTCACCGCCGCCCGCACGCCAAAACTAGAAGTTTCGAGTAAAGGAATTTTAGATTTTTGATTGGCGATTGGAAGAACGGGCCGCACGCCTTCAAATCAAAAATCAAAAATCGCAAATTGAAAATGTCTTTCACTCGGAGCTTAAGAAAGGAGGTGCCGGATGGCAACTTTGAACGGCAGAGTGTTGCTGCTGAATTTCTCCTACGAGCCGCTCGGCACCGTGGGGGTGGCGCGGGCGGTGTGCATGTTCTTCCGCGGCGTCGTCTCCGTCGAGGAGTTCGACGCGGGGCGGGTGCTGCGGTCGCCGCGCGCGGAGTTCCGCGTGCCGAGCGTGATCCGCCTGCGCACTTACGTCAACGTCCGCCGGCGCCGGCAGACGGCCGGCATGAAGCGGCTGCGCATCTTCGTCCGCGACCGCTTCCGCTGCCAGTACTGCGGCGGCAGGAAGGCCGCGGCCGAACTCACGCTCGACCACATCACGCCGCGCTCGAAGGCGGGCCGCGCGACGCCCGAGAACCTCGTCACGGCCTGCGTCAAGTGCAACGCGCGCAAGGGCGACCGCACGCCCGAAGAGGCGCGCATGCCCCTGCTCACGCCGCAGCGCGCCCTCTCGGTCGGCCTCGACCTCGTCATGCTCTGCCACTACGCCGAGTCGCGCCCCGAGTGGCGCAAGTACCTGTTCGTCGAAAGCCCCGACGGCGACGAACGGGCGATGACCGCCTGAGCCGGCGACGGCCGCGGGCGCTCCCTCACGTGCGCGCGATTCGGGCCGCGGTTTGCCGAGACAAATCTTTCCGTCTCATCAACTCCGCGACCCGGAATCCGCCACACGCGGTCGGATAGCTGAGACTACTGATTAGCGTCGCTCTGAAAAAGCGAAGAGGTCGGTGCGATGCCGACTCCGACCATGAAGGAAACGACGGGCGCGGGGCGGTGAACTGAAATCAACTGGTCTTCAGTTCATCGCCCCGCGTTCAGGATTCCGCGGTTCCGTCCGGCCGGTTAGCTCAGCCAGGTCAGAGCGCCAGTCTTACAAACTGGATGCCGAGGGTTCGAATCTCTCACCGGCCATTGCGGTTCTCGGGGCGTGGCTCATCCCGGCGGGACGCGACCGCGCGGGAGCGTCGAGCGCGGGGGCATCTCCTGGCCCTCACGCCCCGTCCAGAATCCCCGCGGCGATGTAGCTCAAACCGGCAGAGCAGTCGTCTCGTAAACGACAGCGCGTGGGTTCGACTCCCACCATCGCCTTCGCTCCCGGGCCTGTAGCTCAGACGGGAACAGAGCGTCCGCCTTCTAAGCGGAGGGTCGCAGGTTCGAGTCCTGCCAGGCCCGCTTTCATCATTCACCTTGCGGAGAAGCTCAGGCGGTGCGAGCAGCGCTCTCATAAAGCGAAGGCCGCGGGTTCGAATCCCGCCTCCGCAATTAAAGGGCGTGAAGCGTGAATCGCGGTCGGGGTCTGCGAACATGAGTGACCACCCTCCGAGCCGGGGAAGATTCACCTTCGATTGACGATTCACGATTCATGGCTTTTGGGCTGGTAGCTTAACGCGGCAGAGCGACAGTCTTGCAAACTGTTAGGTGAGAGTTCGAATCTCTTCCAGTCCACTTGTTCGGGTGTAGCCAAGCGGTAAGGCGCCGCGCTGTTAACGCGGAGATCGGGGGTTCGAGTCCCTCCGCCCGAGTTGTCCGACGTGACGGGCCGGTAGCCAAGCGGGTTAAGGCACCCGCCTTTTAAGCGGGGAATCGTCGGTTCGAACCCGACCCGGCCCACCTCCGGCGCGGCGTAGCTCAACGGCTAGAGCGTTCGCTCGATAAGCGATTAATGAAGGTTCGACTCCTTCCGCCGCGATCCCTTTGCGGAGTCAGTCAACGGCAGGCTGCCTGGCCCTGACCCAGGTCATAGAGGTTCGAATCCTCTCTCCGCAGTCTGCTCATCACCACTCACGGGATGCTTCGGTGAGGCATTGGAATTTTTGCTTTTAGATTTTTGATTGGCGATTGGAAACATGTCAGCCGTGTCGTCTTCAATCGCCAATCAAAAATCTAAAAGCAAAAATGCCTTCAACGGTAGAGCGGCGAACGTTTCGCCGAACCTTGCCGCCGCCTCCGCGTATTCACCAGGTGTGTTCATCGCGCCGAACGGAGTTATCGTCATGGCAACGATCACGCTGGAAACCACGACCTACCGCGACGCGGGGGAGATTTTCGACCTCCTGCGCGGCTTCGAGACGTGCGCCCTGCCGCGCGGGCGCTGGACGCACGCGGCGCACCTGACCGTCGCCCTCTGGTATCTCTTGCAGTACGACTGGCCGGAGGCGGTCGCGCGCGTCCGCGCGGGCATCAAGCGGCTCAACGAGGCGCACGGCGTCGTCACCACGCGCGAGCGCGGCTACCACGAGACGCTGACCCTCTTCTGGCTGCGCCACGTCCGCGCCTTCCTCGAACGCGACTACAACGAGGCGCGGCCGCTCGTCCCCCTCGCCAACGAGCTGATCGAGCGTTCGGGCAAGGGCCTCCCGCTGGAGCACTACACGCGCGAACTCCTCTTCTCGTGGGAGGCGCGCCTCGGCTGGGTCGAGCCGGACATAAAGCCTTTCGAGTAAAAGCCGTGAATCGTCAATCGTCAATCGTCAATCGTGAATCGAAAGGTCGAGCGCCGCCCTACTTGTTTAGTTCAAGCCGGGGCGGCGCTCAACGCGTCTTCACGATTCACGTCTTTAATTCGACCGCAGGATCGAGAGCGGCTTGCGGGTGAGCACGTCGAGGCTGGAGAGGGCGCCGACGGCGCAGACGAGGAGGACGGTGGCGGCGACCCCGAAGAGGTTGGCGGCCGGGGCGAAGGCCCAGCGGATGTCGAAGACGTAGACGGCGACCGCGTAGGAGAGGGCGTTGGCGGCCGCCGCGCCGATGGTGCCGGCGACGAGGCCGAGCAGGCCGTACTCGCCGAGCAGGATGGCGAGCAGCGTCCGGCGCTGCGCCCCGAGCGTGCGCAGGACGGCCGACTCGTAGACGCGCTGGAACTTGGTCATGGCGATGGAGCCGGCGAGGATGAGGACGCCGGAGAGGAAGACGAAGCCGCCGACGAAGCTGACCGCCAGCGTGATGTTCGACAGCACCCGCCCCGCCCCGCGCACGATGTCGGCCACGTCTATGATCGAGACGTTCGGGTAGGCGTCGAGCAGGGCGCGCTGGAAGCGCGCGCGCTCCGGCTCGGCCTCGGGGCCGTCAACGCCGCCGATGAAGGTCTGCGGCGCGTTGTCGAGCGCGCCGGGGCGGAAGAGGACGAGGAAGCCGGTGCGCGAGTTGCGCCAGTCGACGCGCCGCACGCTCGTCACGCGCGCCGTGAGCTTGCGGCCGAGGATGTCGAACGTCACCGTCCCGCCGAGGTCTATCCCGGCCACGCCGCGCATCCCCTCCTCGACCGAAACCTCCGGCTCCGGCGAAGGCGTCTCGTCCCAGAACTTCCCGCCGACGACCGTCTCGTTGTATTCGAGCCGCGGCCGGTACGTGACGATGTACTCGCGCCCGAGGCGGCCTCGCTCGCGGCGCAACTCCGGCGCGTCGAGGTCAATCTCGCGCCCGTCCACCGCCACGATGCGCGCCCGCAGCGTCGGGATCAGCTCCGCGCTCGCCCCCGTCGTCTCCGAGACGATGCGGCGCACGCCCTCGACCTGATCCTTCTGCACGTCGAGCAAATACATGTTCGGCAAATTGCCCCGCCGGGTGAGGTCGAACTCGTCGAGCAAATTCGACTGCACGGCCTGCACGGCGATGACGAGGAACGCGCCGAGGCCGACGGCCATCACGACCACCCGCGTCTGGTTGCCCGGCCGGTGCAGGCTGTTGACCGCCTGCCGCATCGAGAACGTGCCGAGGCCGCGCGCGCGCCGCACGAGGTGGATGAGCAGCCACGCCCCGAGGTAGAGCAGCGCCGCCGTGAGGCCCAGCCCCGCGAGGAAGAAGACGCCGACCTTCACCGAGCCGGCCTGCCAAGAGGTCAGGAACATCAGCCCCGCGACGACGACGAGGCTCACCGCCCAGCGCCACACGTCGAGCCAGCGCCGAGGCAGTTGGGCGTCGGCCTCGCGCAGAAGCAGGTTCGGCTTGACGTGGCGGATGCGCAGCAGCGGCAGCGCCGAGAAGAGCAGAGAGATGAGCAGGCCCAGCCCCAGCCCCTGCGCGACCGCGCCGGCTTGCAGGTCGTAAGCCATGTTCGGCGGCAGGCTCTCGCTGAAGCGCGCGCGGACGAAGACGAGCGCCGCCTTCGCCAGAATTACACCGAGCACGCTCCCGGCAACGCCCAGCGCGGCGACCTGCGCGAGGTAGGCGGCCGTCAGCCTCCGGCCCGTCGCGCCGACGCACTTGAGGATGGCGATTGACTTCTTCCGCTGCTCGACGAAGACGCGCGTCACCGACGAGACGCCGATGCCGCCGAGCACGAGCACGACGAGGCCGGTCAGCGAGAGGTAGTTTTCGGCGCGCGCGAACTGCTCGCCCATGCTCTCCTCGGAGTCGCGGTAGGAGCGGACGCCGACGAGGTTGTTGCCCAGCTCGCCGCGCAGGCGCGCGACCAGTTCCTCCGTCCTCCCCTCGCCGGCCCGGAAGAGCATCCGGCGGCGCGCGCGGCTGCCGAAGCCGGTCACGCCGGCCTCCTCGACCCCCTTTCGCTCGACGAAGACGCGCGGCCCCAGGCGGAAGCCGCCGCCCCCGCCCGGCTCCTGCTCGGTCACGCCGCGAATCTCAAAAGTCTTCTCGCCGACCTTCACGCGGTCGCCGACCTTCAGGTCGAGCCGTTCGAGCAGGAGCGGGGCGACGACCGCGCCGCCGCCCGCGAGCAACGAATGATCGAAGGCCCCGCCGTCGGCGAGGCGGAAGTCGCCGTAGAGCGGGAAGGGCGGCTCGATGCCCTTCAGCTCGACCATCAGCGCGCCCTCGCGCGACTCGTCCGCGGGCCGCAGCATCGTCGGGGCTTCGACCGTCTCGGTGCGCGCCTCGACGAGCGGGGGCCGCGCGACCGCGTCAATTTTGGCGAGCGTGCCGGCGGGCCACTCGCGCGTCGAGTCCACCTGCACGTCGGCCGTCATCAGGGCGCGCGCCTCGCCCGCCACCGCGCGGTTGAGGTTCTGGATCATCGAGCGCAGCGCCACGATGCTCCCGACGCCGACGCCGACGCACAGGAAGAAGAAGAGCAGGCGCTTCCACGAGGCGCGCAGCTCGCGCCGCGCCATGTTGAGGATGAACTTCACGGGCGCGCCGCCTCCAACTCTTCGGCGGAGAGGTTTTCGTCGGCCGCGGGCCGCAGAAGGTCGTCGGCGACGACGCGGCCGCCGCGCAGCGAGACGCGCC
>JALZHT010000705.1 GCA_030860645.1 Acidobacteriota bacterium | reverse complement strand
TCAACGGCCCCTTCGCCGGCGGCGGCATGAACTTCTCGCCCGCGGCCGACATCGCCGACGGCCTGCTCGACGCCCTCACCGTCTGCGGCATCTCGCGCGCCGAACTCGTGCGCGAACTCCTCCGCGTCCACCGCGGCGGCCACCTCGCCAACCCCAAAGTCAGACTCGCCCGCGGCACCCGCGCCCGCGTCGAAACCCTCGGCGGCGACCCCCCGCTCGGCGTCGAGGCCGACGGCGACGTGCGCGGCCACACCCCCGCCGAATTCCGCCTCGTCCCCTCGGCCCTCCGCGTCGTCTTCTGAGCGAAGGAAGAATTAACCACGGAGGGGATTTTTGATTTTTGATTTTTGATTTCCGATTGAAGACAGCGCGGCCGTCACCTTCAATCGAAAATCAAAAATCAAAAATCAAAAATCTAAAATCCCCTCCGTGGCTATTTCTTTAACAGCGCGCGGGCGCGGGCCGTGACGTTCTCGACGTTGAAGCCGAGTTCGCGGAGCGCGCGGTCGCCGGGGGCGGAGCCGCCGAAGCGGTCGAGGCCGAGCACGTCGCCGCGGTCGCCGACCCAGCGGTGCCAGCCGAGGCTCGCGCCCGCCTCGACCGCGAGACGCGCGGCCGTCGAAGGCGGGATGACGCTCTCGCGGTACGCGGCCGTCTGCTCCTCGAACAACTCCCAGCACGGCATCGAGACGACGCGCGCGGGCGTGCCCTCCTGCTGCAAAATCTGGCGCGCTTCGAGCGCGAGCGAGACTTCGCTGCCGGTGGCGAGGATGAGGAGCCGCGGCGTCGCCGGCCTGCCTTCCGCGTCCGTAGCCTCGGCGAGGACGTAGGCCCCGCGGCGCGCGCCCTCGGCCGGGGCGTAAAGCGCGCGGTCAATGAGCGGGACTTTCTGGCGCGTGAGGATGAGCGCGGTGGGGCCTCGCCGGCGGAGGATGGCGTGCCGCCAAGCCTCGCGCACCTCGTGCACGTCCGCCGGCCGGCAGACGTGCAGGTGAGGGACGGCGCGCAGCATCGCGAGCTGCTCGATGGGCTGGTGCGTCGGGCCGTCTTCGCCGAGGCCGACCGAGTCGTGCGTGAAGACGTAGACGACCTGCACCTCGGAGAGGGCGGCGAGCCGGATGGCCGGCTTCATGTAGTCGGCGAAGCAGAGGAAGGTGCCGCCGAAGGGGATGAGGCCGCCGTTGAGGCTCATCCCGGTCAGCGTCGCGCCCATCGCGTGCTCGCGGACGCCGAAGTGGACGGTGCGGCCCTCGTAGGAGCCGTGCTGGAAGCTGCCGCCGTCTTTGATGTCGGTGTTGTTCGAGGGGCCGAGGTCGGCGCTGCCGCCGACGAGCATCGGCAGGTGCGGCGCGAGCGCGTTGATGACTTCGCCCGAGGCGGCGCGCGTCGCCACCGGCTTCGCCTGCTCGAACGCGGGCAGGCGCGACTCCCAGCCCTCGGGCAGCTCGCCGCTCATCGTCGTGCGCCACGCGAGCGCGAGTTCGCCGTGCTCCTGCTCGTACCTCTGGACGAGCGCGTCCCACTCGCGCTCCATCTGCCCGCCCCGCTCGACGCACTTGCGGAAGTGGGCGCGGGCCTCGTCGGGCACGTAGAACTCTTTGTCCTCGGGCCACCCGAGCGCGCGCTTGGTGGCGCGGACGGCGTCGGGGCCGGGCGCGTCCGAGTGGGCCTTGCGCGTCCCCTGCGTCGGCATGCCGAAGCCGATGACGGTCTTGACGGAGATGAGCGACGGGCGGTCGGCGACCTTCTGCGCTTCGAGGATCGCGCGCTCGACGGCGTCGAGGTCGTTGCCGTCCGCGACCGTGAGCGTGTGCCAGCCGTAAGCCTCGAAGCGCCGCGGCACGTCCTCGGAGAAGGCGAGCGAGGTGAAACCCTCGATGGTGACTTGGTTGTCGTCGTAGAGGTAGATGAGCTTGCCGAGTTTCAGGTGTCCGGCGAGCGAGGCGGCCTCACTTGCGACGCCCTCCATGAGGTCGCCGTCCGAGACGATGGCGTAGACGTAGTTGTCTATGACGGGGAAGCCGGGGCGGTTGAATCTGGCCGCGAGGTGCGCCGCGCCCATCGCCATCCCGACGCCGTTGGCGAAGCCCTGGCCGAGCGGCCCCGTCGTGATCTCGACGCCGGGCGTGAGGACGTTCTCGGGGTGGCCGGGGGTCTGCGAGCCCCACTGGCGGAAGTTCATCAGCTCCTCCAGCGGCAGGTCGTAGCCGGTGAGGTAGAGCAGCGAGTAGAGCAGCATCGAGCCGTGGCCGGCCGAGAGCAGGAAGCGGTCGCGGCCCGCCCAGCGCGGGTTCGCCGGGTTGTGGCGCATGAAGCGCGTCCAGACGACGTAGGCCATCGGCGCGGCCCCGAGCGGCAGGCCGGGGTGTCCCGACTCGGCGCGCTGCACGGCGTCGAGCGAGAGCGCGCGGATCGTGTTGATGCAGAGTTGGTCGAGTTCGGGCGTGGTGTCTCGGGTCGGCGTTGACGCGCTCATGCGTTGGGTGTCCCTCCGCTTCGGAAGTTGTTTTCGCAGACGAACTGCCGGTTATCAATCAAGAGGTCGTAAAGCTTTTGCTGGCGTTCAAGCCCGCGGCGGTAGACGGCGTGGCGCGCGGGGTCGGGCTTGACGCCTCGGCCCGCGGGGGCGTCGAGGTCGGAGACACTTTGTATCGCGCCGGTCGCTTCGAGCGCAAGCAGAACCGCGCCGCGGCTCGAAGCCTCACGGACGCGCGAGGGGCGGACGGGGCGGTCGAGCACGTCGGCGAGGATTTGCGTCCACGCGCGCGAGGCG
>JALZHT010000704.1 GCA_030860645.1 Acidobacteriota bacterium | reverse complement strand
GGTTCCGAGTTAAAGACAATTTGTATTAACTCGGAACCCGCAACTCGAAACTCGAAACTTTTTTAGACCAGTTGCATGACTTCCTCTTCGGTGAGGACGCCGTGGGCGCTCTTGGCGCGGTCGTAGATGCGTTGGACGCGGTCGTCGGTCGCCTCCAGGCCGCGCGATTCGAGCCAGAAGACGACGTTGGACTTGCCGCTCATGGGGCCGACCTCGATGGTCTGGCGCATGCCGAACTGGCCGGCGGGCACGCCCGAGTAGATGAGGTCGGCGAGTTCCGTGTCGCCCTTGCGGTAAGATTTGATGACGGCCGCGGCGTGGACGCCCGTGGCGGTGCGGAAGGCGTCGCGCCCGAAGACGGGGTAGTTCAGCGGGATCGTCCAGCCGCAGGATGCGGCCGCCTTCTCGCAGTACTCGCGCAGGCGCGACAGGTCGTTGTCAATCCAGCCCATCAGCTTGAGGTTGACGAGCAGTTGATCCATCGGCGTGTTGCCGACGCGCTCGCCGACGCCGAGCGCCGAGCCGTGTACCTGGTCGGCCCCGCCCTCGATGGCCGCGATGGAGTTGATGACGCCGAGGCCGCGATCCTGGTGGCCGTGCCAATCCAAACGGACTCGCTCGCCCTGCTCCTCGATGATGCGTCTGACGAAGCGGACGACGGCGCGCGCCCCGTCGGGCGTGGCGTGGCCGACCGTGTCGCAGACGCAGACGGCGCGCGCCCCGCAGCGGATGGCCGTCGTGTAGAGGGCGCGGATGGTCTCGGGGTCGGCGCGCGTCGTGTCCTCGGTGACGAACATGACGGGCAAGCCCTCGCCCACGGCGAAGGTGACGGCCTCCTCGGTGAGCCGCAGGAGTTTGTCGAGCGTCCACTCCTCGGCGTAGAAGCGGATGGGCGACGAGCCGATGAAGGTGCAAGCCTCGATGGGGATGCCGGCGCGCTGGGAGATTTCGGCGATGGGGCGGATGTCGTTCCGGTGCGTGCGCGCGGCGCAGTTCGGGCGGATTTTAAGTTTCCGCTCGACGATCTCGCGGGCGAGGAGTTCGACGCCCGCGGCGTGCGTCCCGCCCGCGCCGGGCAGCCCGATGTCGGCGGTGTCTATCCCAAGCGCGTCCATCAAGTGCAGCAGCTCAATTTTGCGCTCGATGGGCGGCTCGCAGACCGAGGGCGATTGCAGGCCGTCGCGCAGCGTCTCGTCGTCGAAGCTGATGCGGCGCGCGGGCCGGTCGAACGTCGGCTCGACCCGGTTCCAGTCGTAGATGAGTTCACTCGCGGGCACCCGGCTCACCTCCCTCTTGTGCGGGCGATTGCACTGCTCTCTTCGGCGTGTTTCGGAGAGAATTCGATTACAGCAAGCGCGTCGCCCCGTGTCAAGCGAGGCGCTCTGAAACCTGGGGCCGGCGCGCCCGTAACACTGCGCGCGCCGCCGCGGGTTAGCGGTTCGCGCGCGCGGCGCGTCTTTCGTAACAGCGCCCGCGCCGCCGCCGGCTTTCACGATTCAGTCACGCAGGAGGAATGATAAGCTTCCGCCGTTCTCTGCGCGCCGCGTCGGCGCTCGCCCTGCTCGCCCTCTGCTGCGCCGCCGCGCCGGCGCAGGTCACGGCCGTCCGCGCCGGGAGGCTTGTTGACCCCGAAAAGGGCACGACCCTCCTCAATCAAATCATCGTGGTCGAAGGGCGGAGGGTCAAAGCCGTCGGGCCGGCGCGCAGGTCATAGACCTTTCGCGCTTCACCGTGCTGCCCGGCCTCTTCGACGCGCACTCGCACCTGTGCCAGACCACGCCGCCCGGCAACCGCGACCTCTTCACGAACGACATCCGGCAGAGCGGGCCTTACCGCGCCATCTGGGGCGTCGCCAACGCGCGCGCCATGCTCGAGTCAGGCTTCACGCCGGGCTTCCGCCTTTCTACTGTCTACTGTCTACCGCTTTAGCTATACTGTCCGGACCTCGGTGTTCGGACATCCTCATGGGAAAGGCGGGCGGGAGATGGCGGAGATCAGAGAGTTCGTGGTGATTGACGGGGCGAACGTGGCTTACGAGGAGAAGAGCGGGGGCGGCAAGCCGAAGCTCTCGAACCTCTTGAAAGTCCGCCGCGAGTTGGAGGAGCGCGGCTTCGACCCGATCATCATCGTGGACGCGAGCCTCAAGTACGACATTGACGACCAGCAGCAGCTCGAAAAGCTCATCGGGGCGCAAGTGGTCAGGCAGGTGCCCGCCGGCACCGACGCCGACTTCTTCATCTTAGAGATCGCCGACCAGTGCGGCGCGCGCATCGTCACCAACGACCAGTACCGCGGCTACAAAGACCGCTACCCCTGGATCCCCGAGCGCCGCCTGCCCTACATGATCGTCAACGGCGAAGTCCACCTCTACGAAGAGCAGAAGTAGCAAAAGAGGGTGTCGGGTGACGGGTGAAGACATCTTGCTTGTCCCCGTCACCCGGCACCCGTCACCCGACACCCTCTTTTGCTTTTTGCCTTTCGTTTGTTATAGCCTCGACGGCGCTCGCCGCCGCGGGCGCTTTGTGACAGGTGAGAGGAGAATGATCGTCGCCCTCGGCTCCGCCCGCGCCTCGAAGATCATGGCCGTGCGCGCCGCCTGCGCGCGTGTCGCCGCAGCGGACGTGCGCTGGGCGCGGGCCGAGGTCTTGGCCCGCGCCGTCGAGACGAGCGCCCCGCGGATGCCTCTGACCGACATGCAACTCATGCGCGGCGCGCGCGAGCGGGCCGACGCCGTGCGCGACCTGCTCGCCGGCGAAGGCCACCGGGCGGACTTC
>JALZHT010000703.1 GCA_030860645.1 Acidobacteriota bacterium | reverse complement strand
GCACGGCCTCGACGCCGGCCCGCGTCTCGGCGAGCAGCCTCTGCGCCTCGGCCTCGTGGCCCGCGGCGCGGCCCACCGACTCGATGGCCGCGAGCGCGTCTTCGAGCGAGCGGCTGGGCACCGAGAGCGTGCGCACGCCCATCGCCTCGACGCGGTCTTTGATGAACTGCGCCTGCTGGTCGGAGAAGACGACGAGGTCGGGCCGCAGCGCGGCGATGTGTTCGAGGTTCGGGTTGCTCCACCCGCCGACGCGCGGCAGGTCTTTCACCTCGGGCGGGAACGTGCAGTAGTCCGAGACGGCCACCACGCGGCCGAACGCGCCGACGCCGTGCAGTATCTCCGTCGTGTTCGGGCTGAGCGAGATGATGCGCGCCGGCCTCCCCCCGCGCGCCGCCGCCGGGGAGTCGCCGCCGCCGCGCCCGCACGACAGGGCGAACGCCGCTAACAAGAGCAACACACAGAGGAACGTGACGACGTAGCGAGTCCTAGAGGGGCGGGGCTTGCCCCCGCCCGTCGCGCCTCGCGTACATTCAACGTCGAGAGTCCCGAACGTTGCGCAGGCGGGGGCAGGCCCCGCCCCTTCAGTTTTAATCAACGTGCTCTTCATCCTTTTCGACTGGCTTCCCGGCGGCGTCCCGGTACGGGCAGTGCCGGCAGCCGCTCTCGCAGCAGTAGCCGCGGCGCAGGTGGTAGCGCGCGGTGAAGACGACGTACGCGCCCTCGCGGTAGAAGTCTTCGCCCTCGACGGGCGTCAAGTTTTCGCGCGACTCTTCCACGCGCATCGCTAGAAGTTGAGCGCCGCGCCGGCGCGGCCGCCTATGCCGGGCGTGCGGAAGCCGTTCTCGAAGTAATCGCGGTCGAACAGGTTCTCGACCTTGCCGAAGAAGCGCAGCGAGCGCGACTCGGCGAGCGGCAGCGTGTAGCTCGCCGTCACGTCGGCCCGGAAGAGGCCGCCGAAGCGGAAGGCGCGGCTGCGGAAGGCGCGGTTGTCGAAGAGGGGCGCGAGGTAGTCGCCCGTCGCCGCGAGGTCGAAGTTGACGAAGGCGCGGCGGCCGAGCCGCTGCGTGGCGACGAGCGTGAACTGGTGTTCGGGCGTGCCGAACGTGCGCAGGACATTTTCGACGGCGGGCCGCCGCTGGTCGCTGTTCGTGTAGGTGTAGGAGGCGAAGAGGTCGGTCGTGCGCGTCGGCGCGAAGCTGCCCGACAGCTCCAGCCCGCGCGCGAGGCCCCCGCCCGTGTTCCCGTAGCCGCCGAAGCGCCCGAAGGGGTCGTCCGGCGTGGAGTTGAAGAAGTCCACGACCTCCTGGAGCCGCGTGTAGAAGTAGGTGGCCGAGAGGCGCGCGCGGCCGCCGGCGAGCGTCTGGTCGAGGCCGGCGTCGAAGGCGACGCTGCGGTCGGGGGCGAGGCGCGGGTCGCCGAGGGCGCCGAAGCCGAAGGCCGAGTCGAAGAAGGTGCCGAAGCGCTCGAAGAGCGAGGGCTTGCGGTAGCCGTTGCCGGCGTGCGCGCGCAGCTTCGTCCGCGTCGAGCGGAAGAAGTAGGCGACCGAGCCGTCGCCCGTGTAGGCGGCGGGCGGCGAGACGAAATCAATGTTGCCGTAAGGCGTCGCGCCGGCGGGCGCGAAGCGCGGCGCGTCGAGCGCGAAGGTCTGGGCGCGGAAGGCGGCCGAGAGTTGCAGACGGTCGTCGAGGAAGCGGAGTTGATCCTGCACGAAGAAGGCGTGGCTGCGCTCCTCGACCTCGACGGAGGAGTCGTCGGCCGGGGTCACGCCGAGCGAGCGGTTGAGGTAGTTCTCGCCCTCGAACTCGTAGCCGGCGGTGACGGAGTTGTGCCGGCCGAGGCGGAAGTCGGCGCGCGCGCCCACGGTGTGGACGGAGCCGCCGAAGTGGTTACGCGTCGAACCCTGCGGCTCGAAGAAGAAGTCGGCCGGGTCGCCGGGCACGGACGGGCCTTCGCGGAAGGCGTTGCGCGTGACGAGGCCGTGGTAGGAGAAGGCGTAGCCGAAGCTCTCGGCCGGGCGCTGCGCGAAGGTGAGCGCGGCGGAGAGGAAGCGCGCGGCGCGCGTGAAGTCGGCGTCGTTGGCGGCGGGGAGGAAGGTGGCGTTGCCGATGTCGAGTCGGGAGAGAGGCGTGCCCCGCTCGTAACGTCTCAGCTCTGATTCGGGGACGGCGCGGGCTTCGACGACGCCGGTCGCCGGCAGCGTGCCGACGGCCTGCGGCTCCTCGTTGAGCTGGACGAAGGTGTCGGCGGCGTAGACGCGCGCCGACAGGGTGGTCGTCGGCGTGAGGCGGACGAGCGCGCGGCCCTGCGCGTTCGTGCTGCGCGCGGCGTCGTCGCCGTCCACGCCGCGCGCGACGCCCAGGTGCGAGACGGCGGCGCTGTAGACGATCCGATCCGCGCGCCCCGCGCCGCCCGCCACCTGCGCGCGCCCCCGCGCGAAGCCAAGCCCGCCGCCTTCCGCCAGGAGGCTCCCGCGGAAGGGGCCGCCGCCCTCGTCCGTGACGACGTTGACGACACCGCCGATGGCGTTCGTGCCGTAGAGCGAAGAGCCGGAGCCGCGCAGCACCTCGACGCGGCCCGCGCCGGTGACGACGAAGTCGCCGAGGAAGCCCGAGGCGTCGCCGCGCACGGCCGTCGGGTCGCGGAAGCGTTGGCCGTCGAGGAGGAGTGAAGTGTCCTGGCTGCGCAGGCCGCGCGTCTGGATGGTGGAGAACGAGCCGGGGCCGCCGAGCTGCTGGACGCGCAGACCGGGCACGGCGCGCAGCGCGTCGGTCAGGGT
>JALZHT010000702.1 GCA_030860645.1 Acidobacteriota bacterium | reverse complement strand
CGGCCGGGGCCGCGGCGCCGGCCAAGCGCCTGATGACGAGCGCCGAGTTCCTCGGCGGCTGGTCGGAGTTCCTCGCGAACTTCTCGGAGATCGAGGACGCGCGCTTCAAGGTCAAGGACGCGACCTTCGCCGACGACGCGAAGTCGGTCGCCGGCGCGAAGGTCCCGACGGCGGCCCCCGACGCTTCGGGCAGCGCGCGCCTCGCCTTCTACGTCATCGGCCGCAACCTTTCGGGCCGGCGCGAGTGGGCGCGCGGAACGGCCTATGTGAAGGTGCGCGCCGACGCGAAGGGGCGCTGGCAGTTCGAGGAGTGGAAGTCGGCCGGGCTCGACTCGATGGTGGCGGCGCGCGACATCTTCTCGGAGGTGGCCGTCCCCGCCGGCGTCGGCGCTTCCCTCCCCGCCTTCGGCACGCCCGGCAACGGCGGCTTCGTCTGGCACGGCGCGGCCGCGGCCGACTTCAACCGCGACGGCTGGCTCGACCTCTTCGTCACCGCGCCCGCGCGCAACCACCTCTACCTGGGCGACGGGGCGGGCCGGTTCCGCGACGCGAGCGACGAGGCCGGCCTGGCGATCACGGCGACGGGCGTCGCGCCGCTCGCCCTCGACTACGACAACGACGGCGACTCAGACCTCTTCGTCTCGGCCGTCGGCCAGCAGATGCTCTTCGAGAACCTCCTCGCGCAGGGCGGCAAGCTCCGGTTCCAGGACGCCTCGCTGGAGGCGGGCGTGGCCGTCCCGGCCGTCGGCTTCAGCGCCGTCGCGGGCGACGTGAACGGCGACGGCCGTCTCGACATCTACGTCACTTCCTACAACCGCTACGGGCAGGTGACGCCCGACTCGTGGTTCCGCGCCACGAACGGCACGCCCAACCTGCTCTTCGTCAGCCAGCCGGACGGCTCCTTCAAGGAGGAGGCCGAGCGGTGGGGCGTCGCCGACCGCCGCTGGTCATACGCCGCCGAGTTCGCCGACGTGAACGGCGACGGCAGGGTTGACCTCTACGTCGCCAACGACTTCGGCGAGAAGGCGATGTTCATCAACCGCGGCGACAAGTTCGTAGACGAGGCCAAAGAGCGCGGCGTGCTCGACCCCGGCAACGGCATGGGCGTCAGCTTCGGCGACTACAACAACGACGGGCTGCTCGACCTCCACGCCTCGAACATGAGTTCGACGGCCGGCAACCGCATCCTCGCGCGCCTCTTCCCGAATCAAGGCCCGCAGGAGAACGTGCTCAAGAAACTCGCCGCCGGCAACAACCTCTTCGAGAACCTGGGCGGCGGGAAGTTCCGTGACGTGACGGCCGAGGTCGGCGGGTTCTCGGGTGGGTGGGCCTGGGGCGGCGGCTTCATAGATTTCGACAACGACGGCTGGGAAGACATCTACACGCCCAACGGCTTCATCTCGGGCAAGTCGATGAAGGACACTTGAAGCCACTTCTGGCGTCAGGTCGTGACGCAGTCCGACGACGGTAAGGAAGAGAAGGGCGCGCTGCGCTCGGATCAGAACCAGCTCATGTTCGGCGAGGGCTTCTCCTTCAGCGGCTACGAGCGCGACCCGCTGTACCTGAACACGGGCGCGAAGAAGTTCATAGACATCTCGGGCGTCTCCGGCATCGACTCGATCACGGACGGGCGCGCCGGCGTCTTCGCCGACTTCGACAACGACGGCGACCTCGACGTTTTCTCCACCACCATCCAGGGTCAATCGCACCTGCTCTTCCGCAACAACGTCGGGCAGGACTCGCAGAGTTTGCGCGTGGCGCTCGAAGGCTCGGGCAAGTCTGCGGGCGGGCGCGACGCATACGGGGCGGTCGTCCGCGTGAAGACCTCGCAGGGGACTCTGACGAAGATTAAGAGCGGCGGCTCGGGCTTCATCTCGCAGCACGACCCGCGGCTGCTCTTCGGTCTTGGTAAAGACGCGCGCGCCGAGTCGGTCGAAGTCACCTGGCCTTCGGGGAAGGCCGAGCGCTTCGAGGGCGACTGGCGGGCCGGCTCGTTCGTGCTGCTGCGCGAGGGCGCGGGCAAGGCCGAAGCTCTGAAGGTCGGTCGCGCGCGGCTGCCCGACCCGCTGACGCGCGAGCAGACGTTCGCGCGCGGGCTGAAGATCAGCGTCGGCCAACCGCTGCCGGAGTTGGCCCTGAAGACCGTGGGCGGCGAGACCGTCACGCTGCGGTCGCAACTCAAGCCGGGGCGTCGCGCGCTCGTCAACGTCTGGGCGACGTGGTGCACGCCGTGCCGCCTGGAGATGCCGGAACTCGAACGCCTGCGCCCGCGGCTGGCGGCGCGCGGCATTGACCTCGTCGGCCTCAACGTGGACACCGACCCGGCGGCCGACGTGCGCGGCTTCCTGCGCGAGAGCCGCGTCGGCTACCCCGTCCTCCTCGGCGGCGTGCCCGCGGTCGAGGGCCTGTACGCGACCGACGAGTTGCAGGTGCCGATGTCGATCCTCATAGACGAGAGGGGCGTGGTCTTGGAGATCATCTCCGGCTGGTCGGCGAAGACGCAGAAACAGTTCGAGGCCCTGACGGGGAGGGAGTAGAAGGGGGCCGGCGTTGGACGAGCACGGAAAGAGTCCTCGCGGGAGGCCGGGCCGTGAGTCGCTGCCGGACGCGCGGCTGAGGGCGGTGCCGAAGGCGGCGACCGCCGCGTGCTGCGCCGTCGGCTGCGCCGTGCTGGGGGGCTGGTTCCTCGACCTCCCTTTTTTGAAAAGCGTCCTGCCCGGTCTGCCGGCGATGGTGCCGAACACGGCGGCGGCCTTCGTCCTGTCGGGCCTCGCCG
>JALZHT010000090.1 GCA_030860645.1 Acidobacteriota bacterium | reverse complement strand
GCAACTCGCTGCGCAACATGGTCGCGCGCACACAGCCCGGTAGCGAAGTGACCCTGACGGTTTCGCGCGACAGCCGCGAGCAGCAGTTGCGGGTCACGCTCGGCGAACTGCCCGTCGACAGGAGTAGGGCGGCCGCCGACGGTAATGGGACGGCGGGCGACACCGGCAGGCTCGGCATCGGCGTCGAGCCGTTCACGACAGCGCTGGCCTCGCGCTTCAACCTGCCGGCCGGGGCGCACGGCCTCGTCGTCACGGAAGTGGACCCCGCCGGCCCGGCCGCCGACGCGGGACTCCGCGAGGGCGACTTGATCGAGGAGGTGAACCGCCAGCCGGTTCGCTCGGTCGCGGAGTTGCAGGCGGCGCTGAGGCGGACGGACACGCGACCCGCCCTCCTGCTCATTAGGCGGGGCAACGCCAGCCTCTTCCTGACTGTGCGCCCGCGCCAGTAAGAGGGGTTCGGCGCTCCTTGGAAGGGCGAAGAAGTGTGAGTGCCCGTGAACAGCACAAGGTTACGCGGCGACTCGGCCGCGCTCGGCGTCCTCAAGTATTTGGTCTATGTCCGCCTTGCGCACACGCTTGACGCGGCTGTCGAGCACGCCGGGCAAAGTCTCTACGTTGTACTTCCTGATGAGCCGCCAGAGCGTGGCGCGCGCCAACCCCGAGCCGCCTCTGCGCCTCCGTCAGCGTCTCGGTTTCGAGGGCTTGTATCGCCGTAGCCATAAGAACCTCCGGGCAGTAAAGTTAGCGCCTTTCACATGAGAAACCGTCAGATGTCAACAGGTATGTTTCACAGGACGATGAGTCTCTCGCCAAGCCGGACAATGTTCGCCCTTAAAAAAAACCCTCTTGACAAACGGGGGGGCTTGGTCTAGTGTGCGCGGGCACATCACGTAGGGCGTCGATTGAGTCATACTGAATCGACGAATCAGCCAGTTCATGTTAGCTCGTGTGATGCAGCGCCCTCTCGCTGTCCGTGCATCCTTCCTCCAGAATGAGCCGCACAGTTTCGCCCGGGGCACACCAGTTCAACCAGTCACAGACTCACGCTGAACGCTGCAATCAACCGTAGGAAAATCCGTTAACGCCGCGCAGTAGTACGGCTTCCGACAAGCCTGTCAGATGCCGGCCGGGGTGGCTTCACGCCCGCCACGTGTGCCATCACAGCGGCGTATCCGCGCCCGCGGAGGTGGCCCCCGCCATGATCCGGCAACAACGCGCCCAAAGTCTTAAACTCGCGCTCGCCGCGCTGACGCTGCTCGCGTGCGCGTGCATGCTCATCGCACGCGCCTCGGCCGGCGGCAACAAAGCCGTCGCCGAACTCAAGCCCCCGGCCGCCCCGCCCGACCCGCCCGGACTCTTCAGCCCCTCCAACGCCAGGACGGAGGACGGCAAGACGGCTACAAGTTCCTGCGCGGCTTCTCGGTCTACGACGAGTGGCAGCAGTCGGGCGCGTCGGGCGACACGGTCGCGCCCTACTACCGCCGCGAGAAGCAGGTGACGTGCAACTCGTGCCACATGCCGAAGCAGCCCGCCGCGAACGACCTCGCGGCGAAGCACGACGGCGTCGTCACCTCCCACCGCTGGCTCGGCGCCAACACGGCGACGCCGCTCTTCTTCGGGCAGACGAAGCAGGTGCGGCTCACCGAGGAGTTCCTCAAGGCGGGCGTCCTCACCGTGGACATCTTCGCGCTACGCAGCGAGGCGGCGGGGGAGACGTTCGCCCCGCTCTCGGCCGCGGCGACGAACAGGGTCGAGCTGCGACCGGGCGAGGAGGTGACGGCCGACGTGGTCGTCTTCAACCGCAAGGCGGCCCACTCGTTCCCGCCCGAGCTGCGCGACATGTACGAGCCGTGGGTCGAATTCGAGGCCCTCGACGCGGCCGGGGCCGACTCGAAGACGCCGAATGCAGACGGCCGCACGGCCGCGGCGCTGGCCGAGGAGATCGGCCAACTTCAAATCGCGGAGTTACTGAAGCGGGCCGGCGGCGGCCTTTAGCCAAATTTCAAAAGACCGACCCGGAACTCTACGGCGGCGCGTCGCCGCGTCTAACCCCAGCGCGCTTCTCCAAGTCCCGCCAGCCCCCGCACAGGTTGCTTTCATCTTCATGCTCCCGTAAGTGTCTGGGCCTCAGAGAAACTGAAGCTCTCCGAACATGTTCAACCCGGAGGTCTCACATGCGTCGCAAGTACTTTCCTGTAGGGCGTTCCGTGCCGGCGGCCCTGTGCTCGCTGGTGCTCGTCGGCTTCGTGGCGGCGCAGATGCTGCCCGCGGTGCGAGACTCGCTGCGCCCCCACGTCAAGGCCGCCGGCCAGTCAGTCGCAGGCGTCTCGCCGACCCCCGCGCCGCCGCCGGAGGCTGCCGAGCGCTTCCGCCCGCAGTCACAGTCCAGGAGTCGCGACTTGTCCCGCTATGACAAGGCCGGGCCGCTCAGCGTCGGAGCCGAATTGCAGCGGCCGGAGCGCGACGCCGTCCTGGCGCAGGCCCGCGGCTTCCTGCTGGAGCACTGGCGGGGGAGGCGGCACGGCCAACTCGTGCTGCACCTCCCAGACGCCGACGGCCGCCCACTGCCGTACTCCTTATACGTCGAACCCGACGAGGCGGGGCAGTGGAGCGTCGTCCTTGAGACGGCCGGGGGCACCGAGACCTTCCGCTTCGTCGAGGAGGTGGAGTTGTCCGAGGAAGGGCAGCCGATTCTGGAACCGACGGCGGAAGACGCGCCGCGGCTGACGGGCCGGCGCGGCCTTCACTTGAAAGAGAGTCCGCAATCAAACTCGGGCTTGGTGCTCTAGCTCTAGCAACACGGCCGCGCTCAAGTCCGACGGGCGCGGCCAGACCTTACGCGGCCAGCGTTCAACGCCTCCCCGAGTCGCGGCGGAAGGCGAAGCCCACCACCCCAGGAGCGTCCCCCATGTCGGCCCTGACGACCAGATTCCTCTCCCTTATCAAGTCCTCTTCCGCTTGCGATTCAACTGACGGCGGGGAATTGCATCTGCGGCGTCGCGCGGGACTGTGCCTGCTGATTCTCTTCGCGCTCTGCGTTGTGATGTCTCCCGCCCACGGGCAGAACATCCAGTTCACGCAGGGCGAGGTCGGGAGTGGCCTCGACAACGCCATCCAAATCCCGCTGCGCACCTACCAGGGACGGGCGGGGGCCGACCTGCCCATCAAGCTCTACTACTCATCGAGGGTGTGGCGCGTCGGCCACCTGGAGACGATCAACAACACCGAGTTCATCCAGTACCAGTCAGTCGCCGAGGCCATCTACGCCGAGCACTCGCGGGCCGGCTGGACGACGAGCCTCGACCCGCCGAAGATCGAGTGGCCGACCACCCGCGACCACTACAACTCCAGCGGCAAGGAGCACTGCGGCGTCTGCGGCACGGGCGGCGGGTGGCGGGTCGCGCGCCTCTACGTCCACCTGCCGGGCGGCGCGACGCACGAGCTGCGCAGGGGAGACTCCGCCTACCAGGGCGCACAACAGTTCACCGGGACGTTCTACGCCGTGGACGGCTCGCGGCTGCGCTACGACAGCACGGGGCAGACGACGGGGACGCTCTACCTGCCCGACGGCTCGCGCTACATCCTCAACGCCGGCAACGCCCAACGCATCGACCGCAACGGCAACACGCTCGGCTACAGCGCCACGACCCGACAGTGGACGGACACGCTCGGCCGCGCCGTCACCGTGCCGCTGCCGGCCGCCCCGCTCGCCCAAGACTACACCTACACGCTGCCGGGCGTGCCCGGCCAGTACATCTTCCGCTGGCGCACGCTCTCGACTTCGCTCACGCCGGGGTCGCCCGCCCTGCGCGTGGCGGCCAGCCGCTACCTGCCTTTCCCTAACTCTCTGCCGACCAACCAGACCGGCACCAACTACCCGCAGCCGCACGGCACCGGCTCCTACCTGTTCACCTCGGATTACGCGGACGAGGAGGCGACGCTGGAGACCGTGATGGTCGCGCGCGGGCAGACGCAGAACCAGCTCTTCAACCCGGTCGTGCTCAAGGAGGTCGTGCTGCCCGACGGGACGAGCTACAAGTTCAGCTACAACATCTACGGCGAGATAGACAAGGTCGTCTACCCGGCGGGCGGCTACGACCAGTACACCTATGCCCAAGTCCCCGGCTTCGGGGATGTCAAACCGCCCTACACGCAGGGGAGCCGCGGCGTGACGCTGCGCCGGCAGAGCGTGAGGGGCGACGGCACTGACCTCGCCGAGTGGCAGTTCCAGGGCGGCGGCCCCGGCGTCACGGTGACGATGCCCGACAAGACGCGCGTCACCACGCTGCGGCACGACTTCGACCCCGGCACCTACTACGACGCCCCGAACGGCACGCCTTTGAAGTACTGGCCGTTCGGCTACGAGGACGCGCGCAACGGGATGGTCAGGGAGGTGCGCACCTACAAGCCTAACGCCGACGGGACGCAGGGGCCGATGATGCGGCGCAAGCTCATCCAGTGGGAGATGTCCTCGCGGGTCATCCCGCAGCGTTTGAACTTTCAGGGCGAGATCGTCGTCACCGCCTTCCGCAACGCGCGCAGCAACAAGGATGTCAACATCCTGCTCGACACGGCCGGTAACGCCCTGACCTCGACGGCCACCTACCAGCACGACGCCGCCTACCAGTTCGACGTCGGCGTTGAGCCGACCGCCGCGAGCGAATACCATTTCGCCTCCACCGACCAGACCACCGCGCAGACGGGGGCGATCACGGCGATGCCTCTGGGGACTCTGGCGCGAACGACCGAGACCAGTTACATGACGGGCGACGCGGCGTACCGCGGCCGTAACCTGCTCGGCCTGCCCGCAGTGGAAGTAATTAAAGACGCGGCCGGTAATGTTATGGCCCGGAAAGAGACGGAGTACGACGAGGCGGCGTACCCTCTGCTCAGCTACGCGTCCGTCACGGGCTGGGCCGACCCGGGGACGCCGGCGCGCGGCAACGCGACGACCGTCAGACAGTTCGTTGACATCGCCGCCGGGGCGTACATAGAAACCCACAAACAGTACGACCAGTGCGGCAGCGTGCGTAATATTTGGGACTCCCACGAGCCGTCCGCGCCGACTCACGGGCACATGTCGCAGGTCGCCTACGGCGACAGCTTCACGGACGGCGTCAACCGAAACACCTACGCCTATCCGACGCTCACCGTCTCGCCCGTGCCCGACCCGTCCGGCACCCGCGGCTCCAGCGCCGCGCTCCAATCGGCGACCGACTACGAGTTCTCGACCGGCCTCGTCACTTCCTCGACCGACGTCAACAACCAAGTCACCACCTACTCCTACGCGGACGACCTCGGCACTGCCGACCCGATGAAGCGGCTGCGCAAGGTGACGCGGCCGGCCGGCGGCGGCTGGACGAAGTACAACTACGGCTCCTCAGATAACGCCGGGCTGACGCGGCAGTACGTCGAGACCATCACCGCGCTCGACGCCTCGCGCTCGACCTACGCCTACCAGTTCTACGACGGGCTGGGCCGGCCGAACCGCACCTTCTTTTACGTCGGGCCGAACGCCTACGACACGTCCGACACGCAATACGACCTGATGGGCCGGGCCTTCAAAGTGTCCCAGCCCTACCGCACGACCGGGTCGGCCGCCCCCATCCCGGCCACGGCCAAGTGGACGACCACCACCTACGACTCACTCGGCCGAACGCGGACGGTCAAGACATCGGACAACGCGGTGGTGGACATCTCTTACAGCGGCAGCGAGACGACCACCACGGATCAGGCGGGTAAGAAGCGCCGGAGCCAGACGGACGCGCTCGGCAGGCTGACGCAGGTGACGGAAGACCCCCTCGGGCTTGCCTACCAGACTAGCTATACTTATGACGTGCTCGGCAACCTGCGGAAGGTGGTGCAGGGCTCACAGACGCGGTTCTACATGTACGATGCCGTGTCACGCCTCATCCGCGCCAAAAACCCGGAGCAGGCCGCCCAGGCGTCCGTCACCGGCACAGACCCCGTGACGGGGAACTCCCAGTGGTCACACTCTCACACCTACGACGTGTATGGTAACGTCCAGTCGCGCACCGACGCGCGCGGCGTCGTCACCACCTACACCTACGACAGCATGAACCGCCAGCTCACCGTCAGGTATCAGTCAGACCCCTCGGCCACGCCCGGCGTCGACTTCTACTACGACAACCAGCCGAACGCGAAGGGGGCGCTGTGGAAGACCGCGACGGCGGCCGACTACACCGAGACGCTCGACCGCGACGCCACGGGCCGCCCCCGCCGCAACCGCCAGTGGTTCCTCGCGGGCGGCGTGTGGCGCTACTACGACACCACCTACGCCTACAACCTGGCCGGCGGCGTCACGTCGCAGACTTACCCTTCGGGGCGCACGGTCAGCTACCAGTACGACGCGGCCGGGAGGCTCAACGACTTCCGCGGGACGCTCGGCAACGGCGTGAGCCGCGTCTACTCGACCGGCGTCGTCTACGACGAGGCCGGCCGGATGAGGCAGGAGCAGTTCGGCACGGCCGCGCCCGTCTACAACAAGCGCTTCTACAACGAGCGCGGGCAGCTCAGCGAAATTCGGGTCAGCACCTACAGCCTGGCCGCGCCGGGGCAGGAGACTAATTGGAACCGCGGCGCGCTGATTAACCGCTACTCGACGCAGTCGTGGTCTGGGTCGGGCACCGACAACAACGGGAACCTGCTGTTGCAGATGATCTACATCCCGAACGACGACCAGATCAGCGGCTACCAGATGAACGCGCTCTCGTACGCCTACGACTCCTTGAACCGGCTCGACAAGGTCGAGGAGCTGGCCGACGGGAGCGCCTTCCGCTGGCGGCAGGACTACGACTACGACCGCTACGGCAACCGCACCGTCAACGCGGCCAACACCACGGACGGCATGCCGGAGCGGCAGTTCACGGTCAACGCGGCCAACAACCGCCTCGGCGTGCCCACGGGCCAGGCGGGTACGATGGCCTACGACAACGCCGGCAACCTGACGACAGACACCTACAGCGGAGGCGGCACGCGCGTCTACGACGCCGAGAACCGGCTGACGCGGGAGACGACCGCGGCCGGCGTCGTGACGGGGCGCTACGCCTATGACGGGGCCGGGAGGCGCGTGCGCCGGACGGCGGGCGGGCAGGAGTTTTGGCACGTCTACGGCCTCGGCGGCGAGTTGGTCGCCGAGTACGGGGCCGGCTTCACCGGCACCTCCGTGCAGCAGGAGTACGGCTACCGCGCGGGCGAGCTTTTGGTGACGGCCTCCGGCTACGGCGAGCAGGGGTTGCAGGGCGACTACTTCAACAGCCTCGACTTCACCAGCCCGGCGCTGACGCGCACCGACCCGACGGTCAACTTCGCTTGGGACTTGGCCTCGCCCGGCACGGGCGTCCGCACCGAGGAGTTCACCGCCCGCTGGACGGGCTACGTCACGCCGCGCTACTCGCAGACCTACACCTTCTACACGCAGTCGGACGACGGGGTGCGGCTGTGGGTCAACGACCAACTCATCATAGACAAGTGGATAGATCAGGGGACGACCGAGTGGTCGGGGCAGATCACCCTCCAGGCCGGCAAGCGTTACAAAATCAAGATGGAGTTCTACGAGCGCTGGCACGGGGCCGTCGCCAAGCTGCTGTGGTCTTCGGCGAGCCAGGCGAAGGAGGTCGTGCCCGCGAGCCAGCTCACGCCGCCGCAAGGCTCGGTCGTTAAGTGGCTCGTGAAAGACCAGCTCGGCTCGCCGCGCATGGCGATAGACCAGACGGGGGGCCTCGCGCGCGTGACGCGCCATGACTACCTGCCGTTCGGCGAGGAGCTGGCGGCCGGGGTGGGCGGGCGCACCTACCAGCAGGGCTACGTGGCGGACGGGACGCGCCAGCAGTTTACGGGCCACGAGCGCGACGGCGAGACGGGGCTGGATTTCATGCAGGCGCGCCACTACAGCAGCCAGCAGGGGCGCTTCACCAGCGTAGACAGTCTCTCGGGCAACTCCACCGACCCGCAGTCGCTCAACCTCTACGCCTATGTCCTCAACAACCCGCTGCGCTACACTGACCCCACGGGGCACGCGCCCATGGACATCGGCGTCTTCCAGACCGACGACCCGGTGCAGGCGCGCGCCGCCTTCGCCGAGAGTTTCAACGCGTGGGTTCGCATACTCCAGGCGCAGAGGCAGAAGGCTGAGATTCAGTCTGGGAGGCTGACGACCTTCAACGACTTCGCCGATTTCTTCGGGGGGGCGAGGGAAGAGTCGGTCGTGCCCCAAGTTCCCGCGGGGACGGAGCAGGGCGGGGCTTTCGATCAACACCTCGCCACCGTCTTCGGCGAAGGGCCGGAACGGACGGCTGCGGCCGGGAGCGGTTATGAGCCGAAGGGGCTCACGGGGCCTTACGCGGTCGGCAGCAAGGATCGGTCGCAGCCGGGCGGGCCGCTGCCCAACCAGTGGGGCCACCTGTACGGCTACTGCGCGCACTTCTACGGAAGCCAGCCGGGCGTCACCGACACGAAGATTTTCGTCCCACCCGGCTTCACGAAACACCTGCCGCCGAGCGGCGCCGACGCCATCGCCCAGTTCTATTACCCGGAGTTGAACGGGCACCGCGACGTCACGCTCGTGGTCATGCACGTACACGATTGGGGCATCAGGCACAACGAGAAGAATAAAGCCGGCTCCATCCGGGTCGGGACTTCCGGCCTAAACAACCAGCTCCCGACATACAGGCACACTCACATAGAGGCCCACAGGGGGTGGCCGGCCCCGATGGCTAAGGAGCGGTTCAACCACCGGAACACGACACGCATCTTCTTCCCCAACCTCTTCCGCATGACTAAGTGAGGGGCGTTGGTCGGGGGACGGAGGAACAAGCGATGAAAGGATTCATTTTTGCCGTCATCGTCGCCGCTTGGCTGACGCCTGCGGGCGCGCCGTGTCAGCAGCCGGCCGCGCGCGGGCCGCGCC
>JALZHT010000701.1 GCA_030860645.1 Acidobacteriota bacterium | reverse complement strand
GCGCCCGCAGGAGGGCGCGCGCCTGCTCGTCGTCGCGCGCGGTGGTGACGATGGAGATGTTCATCCCCCGCGTCTTGTCCACCTTGTTGAAATCAATCTCGGGGAAGATCAGTTGGTCGCGGATGCCGAGCGTGTAGTTGCCGCGCCCGTCGAACGCCTTCGGGCTGACGCCGCGGAAGTCGCGCACGCGCGGCAGCGCGATGGAGACCAGGCGGTCGAGGAACTCGTACATCCGCTCGCCCCGCAGCGTGACCATCGTCCCGATGGGCATGCCCTGGCGCAGCTTGAAGGCGGCGATACTCTTCTTGGCGCGCGTCGTGACGGGCTTCTGGCCCGTGATCGAGCGCAGCTCGTCGGCCGCCGTGTCGATGATCTTCGCGTTGGCGATGGCCTCGCCCATCCCCATGTTGATGACGATTTTTTCGAGCCGCGGGATCGCCATCGGGTTCGTGATGCCGAACTCCTTCGCGATCGCCGGCGCGATCTCCTTCATGTAACGCTCTTTCAGTCTCGCTGCCATGATTCTTTACCTAACCTCATCTTCGCCCCGGGTCTCGGCGGGCGGCCCGCGCGTTTCCGGGGATGGGGTTTCCGCGTGCCGTTATTCCTTGTCGAGCGCGTGGCCGCTGCGGGCGGCGAGGCGCTGCTTCGAGCCGTCCTCGTTCGTCTGATACCTGACGCGCGTCGGCTTGCCCGACTGCGGGTCGATGAGCTGGACGTTCGAGATGTTGATGAAGGCTTCCTTGTCAATGATGCCGCCGCCGCGGCCCGTGCCGGGGTTGGCCTTCTGGTGGCGCTTGATGACGGCGACGCCCTCGACCTTGACGCGGCCCGCCGAGGGGTCGACTTCGAGCACGCGCCCGCGCTTGCCGTTGTCGCGGCCGGCGATGACGACGACCTGGTCGCCCTTCCTCACTTTCGCTCGCTTCGTTCCCTTGTTTGCCATTGTCTTAAATCACCTCCGGCGCGAGCGACACGATCTTCATGAAGTTGCGGTCGCGCAGCTCGCGGGCGACGGGGCCGAAGACGCGGGTGCCGATGGGCGTGTCGTCGGGCTTGATGAGCACGCACGCGTTCTGGTCGAAGCGGATGTAGGTGCCGTCCTTGCGGCGCACCTCCTTGCGCGTGCGCACGATGACGGCGTTGTGCACCGTGCCCTTCTTGACGGCCCCGTCCGGCGCGGCCTCCTTGACCGTCACCTTGATCTTGTCGCCGAGGCTCGCGCGGGTCGCCGTCGTCGAGCCGCCGATGGTCTGGATCATCTCGACGCGCCGCGCCCCCGAGTTGTCCGCCACGTCCAGCGACGTCTGCATCTGGATAGCCATGACTCACTCCGTGAGGGTTTTGGGTTCTGGGTTCTGGGTTCTGGTTTTATCTTCCCCAGCACCCGGCACCTGACACCCAGCACCCGTCTTTACTTCGCTGCCTTCTGAATGATCTCGACGACGCGCCAGCGCTTGCGCGCCGAGAGGGGCCGCGTCTCGACGATGCGCACCTTGTCGCCGACGGTCGCGCCCTGCTCGTCGTGGGCCATGAACTTCGACGTGCGGCGGACGTAGCGGCGGTACTTCGGGTGCTTGACGAGGCGGTCGACCCTGACGACCACCGTCTTCTCCATCTTGTCGGAGGCCACGACGCCGACCTTCTCGGCCCGCCGCCCCCGCCGCCCCGCCTCCGCGCCCGTCGCGTCGCCCGGCTGCGCGTCCACGCCCGACGCGAGCGCCTGCGCCAGGCCCTCGCCCGACGGGCTGGCCTGCGCCGCCCGCTCCGGCTCCGTCGTCGTCACTTCTTCTTTGGTCTCTTCTGCCATAACAACTCCAGTGCAGAGTGCAGAATCAATTCATCACCCTGCACTCATCATTTACTTCGTCGCCGGCTCCGCGGTGGCGCGCTGGCGGATGAGGGTCTGGACGCGGGCGAGGCTCTTCTTCTCGCGGCGCGCGGTCTTCACGGCGTCCACGTCGCCGAGGGCGAGCTTGAAGTTGAGGCGGAAGAGCGACTCCTTCAGCCGCCCGGCCTCGTCCCGCAACTCCTCGTCCGACATGCCCGTCAGGCGCTCGATTTCTTCACGTCTCTTCATAACCGTTTTCGCTTCGCTCAAACTTAAGTTTCAAGTTTCGGGTTGCGAGTTTCGAGTTAAAGACAATCTCCAAACTCGAAACTTTAAACTCGAAACTCGCAACCGCCGTCGCTAGACGGCGCCGCCTTCCTGCTCGGCGCGGGAGACGAACTTGCACTTGACGGGGAGCTTCTGCGCGGCCAGGCGCATCGCCTCGCGCGCCATCTCCTCGGTGACGCCCTCGATCTCGTAGAGGATGCGCCCGGGCTTGACGACCGCCACCCAGTGGTCGGGCGCGCCCTTGCCCTTGCCCATGCGGGTCTCGGCCGGCTTCTTGGTGATGGGCTTGTCGGGGAACATCCTGATCCAGATTTTGCCGCCGCGCTTGACGTGGCGCGTCATCGCGATACGGGCGGCCTCGATCTGGCGGTCGGTGATCCAGCCCGGCTCCAGCGTCTTCAGCCCGTACTCGCCGAAGCTGATCTCCGCGCCCCGGTTCGCCACCCCGGTCATGCGCCCCTTCATCTGCTTCCGGTGCTTTACCTTCTTCGGCATCAACATGATGACAACCCTCGATTTTTGATTTTTGATTTGTGATTTTTGATTTCCTGAACCCGCCGGCCGCGGCCTCGGAGCCAGTCGCAAATCAAAAATCAGAAATCGAAAATTCCCTAGCCTCTATCCCCTCCGCCGCCGCCGCGCCCTCCGCGCGGGCCGCGC
>JALZHT010000089.1 GCA_030860645.1 Acidobacteriota bacterium | reverse complement strand
CTGCGGCCCCTCGCGGCCCTCCCCCCGGACCTCCCCGCGCTGTCACCTGACCTGCGCGACCGGCGTGCTTGCGAGAATCGCGCCGACGAGCAGCCTTCGGCCAGAGTGACTCACGCGTGCGACCCGTGAGCACAGTGAGCGGATGTGTACCCGTGCTGTCTGTGTCATCACCACTTGGTTTTGATTCCAAACTTCGCTGAATCGCCGTCAACAAACCTTGCCCTGATTCGGACGGCACAGCTTCCCAGTAGTGATACTTAATGTCCGTACCTTTTAGGGTTCTGGTGCAAATATCATGAGAGAGGCATACGAAACCTTCGTTCAGTCTGGTCTCAAGCCGCTAGCACTGCTCCCCACATTTCTGGTACTCGAACATTCCCGCCATCCGTGAACCACGCGATGTTGAACTGCCCCTTCTTGATCTGCACTAGCTCTATCCCGCTGATCGTAACCGCCGCGGTTCTGAAATTCTTAAAGCCGAGCATCGGGTAGAGGCGCTGCTTCACTCGTCGATGATCCTGCTCAATGAGATTCTTCAAATATTTGCTCGTCCTCACCTGCGTGCTCTGGGGCAAGGCCTCCTTAGCCTTTAGTTCACTGATAGCAGTGTGAGTGGCAGGATAGCCGTCCACGGTCAGCTTCGCCGGTGACCCGTGCTGCTTGATCGCCTGGGCGAAGAACTGCTTGGCTGCTGCGATGTCTCTGTGCTCACCGAGCAGGAAATCCACCGCGTGCCCCTGCTTATCGACCGCACGATAGAGATACGTCCATCACCCTCTGACCAAGATGTAAGTCTCGTCAACGCGCCGTGGCGAGCCGACCGGACGAGCATAGCTATTCCACCGCTTCTCGAACTCCGGGACATAATGTTGGATCCATCTCAGGATAGTAGTGTGGGAGACATCGACTCCGCGCTCGTCCATCATTTCTACCAAGTCTCGATAGCTAAGTTTGTAAGTGATGTACCGGCGTGCACAGAGAATGATGATTGTGCGATCAAAGTGGCGACCGCGAAACAGTAGCGGTGAGTGAGGAGGTGGCTGGTTCATGCTACTGATTATCAGCCCGACTCAGCGTTTGCACCAGAACCCCCCGACTCACTGCTTACGAAGATTCTTCATGACATTTCCACGCCGCCGTGAATGTACTTTGACAATCTAGGTAGTCCCCTGCATAATCCACCCATCAGCCTAGATCATCTAGGCACTCCGGGAGGTTAGCCATGCCCACGCCCGACACCAAGCTACTGCAAGGCACGCTCGACATGCTCATCCTGAAGGCGCTCTCCTTAGGGCCGCTGCACGGGTACGGGATCGGCCAACGGATCGTCCAGATGTCCGACGACGTGCTGAGGGTGGAGGAAGGCTCGCTCTACCCGGCGCTCTACCGCATCGAGCGGCAGGGGTGGATCAACTCCGAGTGGGGCGTCTCGGAGCACAACCTGAGGGCCAAGTTCTACAAGCTCACCAGGGCCGGCCGCCAGCAGCTTCAGGTCGAGGAGGAGAACTGGGGGCGACTGGCCGACGCCGTCTTCAAGGTGATGCGAACGGCCTGACGAGGTGAGCGGCATGTACTGGTGGAGATTCATCCGTCTGCGGCTGAGGGGGCTGCTGCGCAAGGAGCGGGTGGAGGAGGAGATGGACGCTGAGTTGCGCTTCCACCTCCTGATGTTGACGCGGGAGAACATCGAACGTGGCATGACGCCCGAGAAAGCATCGCGGGACGCACGGCGGCGCTTCGGCAAGCTGGAGCACATCAAAGACGCGGCTCGCGAGATCAAAGGAGGCGGGATGTTGGAGACGTTACTGCAAGACGCCCGTTACGGCGCGCGGATTATGGTCAAAAGCCCGGTCTTCGCCGCCGTCGCGGTGCTCACGCTCGCGGTCGGGGTCGGCGCCAACACCGCGATCTTCTCAGTGGTCAACGCCGTGCTGCTCAAGTCCTTGCCTTACCACAACTCGGGCCGGCTCGTGCTCATCTCCGGCGCGGAGCAGAGCGCCGGGCCGGGCACCATCTCCGCCCCCGAGGCGCAGGACTTCGCGGCGCGGCTCACGACGCTCGAAGACTTCGCCGCGATGCAGACGCAGAGCGTTAACCTGACCGGCGGGGCCCAGCCCGAGCGGGTGCGCGGCGCGTTCGTGACGGCGAATTTCTTCGAGGTGTTCAACCTCCCGCCTTCCGTCGGCCGGACGTTCGCGCGCGGCGAAGACCGGCCGGGGGCGGAGCGCGTCGTGGTCGTTAACGAAGGTTTCTGGCAGCGCCGCCTGAACTCCGACCCGCGGCTCGCCCGGCAGCAGCTCACCCTCAACGGCGAGCCGTACAGCGTCGTCGGCGTCGTCCCGAGTTCTTTCCGGCACCCGTTCGACGCGGAAGTAGAAATCTGGATGCCGGTGCAGCACTTCCCCGGCTACGCGGCGCGGCGCGACGCGCGCTTCCTCTTCGGGGTCGGCCACCTCAAGCCGGGCGTGACGCGGGAACAGGCGCAGGCCGAGATCAACGCCGTCGCCGCGCAGATGGCGCAGGCGTACCCGGAGGAGAACGCCGGGCGCGGCGCGAAGGTCGAGCTGTTGGAAGAGGCGACCGTGAGGCACATCCGCCCCACCCTCGTCGCACTCTTCGTGGCGGTCGGCTGCATCCTGCTCATCGCCTGCTCTAACCTCGCCAACCTAACGCTGGCGCGCGGCGCCGCGCGGCAGAAGGAGTTCGCCCTGCGCTCCGCGCTAGGCGCGGGGCGTTGGCGGCTCGTGCGGCAGTTGCTCACCGAAACGACGCTGCTCGCTCTGCTGGGTGGGGGCGCCGGCCTGTTGCTCGCTAGGTGGGGGGTGGACGTGCTGCTGGCGGCCAACCCGGGGGTGCTACCGCCGGGGGAGGTGCGGCTCGACGCGTCGGTGCTGCTCTTCACGCTCGGCGCGTCCGTGCTGACGGGCGTCCTGTTCGGCCTCACCCCGGCGTGGCAGTTGTCACGCCTAGACCTGCACACAACGCTGAAAGAGGGCGGGCGCGCTGGCGGCGAAGGCGCGGGCGCGCACCGTGCGCGCAGCGTTTTCATCGTCGTGCAGGTGGCGCTCGCGTTCGTCCTGCTGGTCGGAGGCGCGCTCTTCATGAAGAGCTTTTATACGCTGCTCAGGGTCGATCCCGGCTTCGACCCTGAGAATTTACTGACGCTCGAATACCGCCTGCCGCGCAACAAGTACGCCGAAAGGTCCGCCCAATGGGAGTTTCATCGCCAGGTCGTCGAGCAGTTGAGGCAGGTGCCCGGCGTGCAGTCGGCCGCGCTCATCAGGGGGTTGCCCTTGACCGGCAACGGCGGCTCGGCGCGCGTTGCCCTGCCCGGCGGCGAGCCCCCGCCCAAAGGCCAGGAGCCTCAAGTTCTGTTCAATACGGCGACGCCGGGCTACTTCGAGACCATGGGCATCCCCCTTGTCAAAGGCCGCCTCTTCGGCGACGGCGACCGGCTCGACACGCCCGCCGCCTTCATCATCAACGAGACGATGGCCCGCCGCCTCTGGCCGGGCCAAGACCCGGTCGGCAAGCAGATAAAAATCGTCGAGGACGAGACGCTCGGCACGGTCGTCGGCGTCGTCGGCGACGCCAAGCATTTGTGGCTGAGTGAAGAGCAGCGCCCGCAGCTCTACAACTCCTACAGCCAGTCCCCGGGCTTCTTCGCCACCGTCGTCGTCCGCACGGAGGTCGAGCCGATGAGCCTCTCGCAGGCCGTGCGTGAGGCCGTCTGGAAGGTGGATAAGGATCAGCCGGTGTGGAAGGTGCGGACGGTCGAATCCCTGCTCGCGTACAACGTGGCCGACAAGCGTTTCCTGATGTTGTTGATGGGAGTCTTCGCCGCCCTCGCCCTCACGATCACCGCCGTGGGCCTATACGGGATCGTGAACTACACAGTCGGCCGTAGGACGCATGAAATCGGCATCCGCATGGCGCTCGGGGCGCGCGCCGGCGACGTGCTGAGGCTGGTCGTCGGGCACGGGATGCGGCTGGCGTTGACGGGGGTGGCCCTCGGGTTAATCACGTCATTCGCTTTGACGCGGTTCATCCAGAGCTTGCTGTTCGGAGTTAGCGCGACCGACGCTCTGACTTTCCTGGGCGTGCCGGCGCTGCTCGGCGGCGTCGCGCTGCTGGCGTGCTACATCCCGGCGCGGCGGGCAACGAAAGTGGATCCGCTGGTAGCGCTCAGACACGAGTGAAATTTCGGCCTCGTCGTAAAACACTCTGTGAAGCGCCGTCCCCCCGCCAAGCATTTTCTTTCCTTCCGTCCCCGACGCCGGCGCGGTGAGCCGTGTATCCATCCGGTTTTCTCCTCTGTTAAACTGTAAGCTAAATCGGCCGCTGTTTGGAGAAGCATACTCTGCTCCGGGACTATCACATTCCGGATTCCTTCGCCCGGGGCATAGCCCCGGCCGCCTCACGAAGGAGCCTCATCATGTCCTCACTGACAGACCTCGGCCCAGCGCTCGGTAATCGTCTCTTGGCGGCGTTACCTCATCAGGAGTACGCGCGCCTCTCGCGGCATCTGGAGTTGGTGCGCCTCGCGCCGGGCAAAATCCTTTATAGCGCGGGTGCCCTCGTCCGCCATGCCTACTTCCCGAAAGGAGGGATGGTTTGCCTGCTCTCCACGACGGAAAGCGGCCGGACGATAGAAGTCGCGGCGGTCGGCGACGAGGGGATGGCCGGCGTCCCGATCATCCTCAGAAGCGTGGCTGTGCCCTACCAGGTCATGGTGCAACTCGCCGGCAACGCGCTACGTATCAGGGGCGACGCGCTCAAGGAGGAGTTCAACCGCGGGGGCTGCCTGCAAGACCTTCTGTTGCGCTACACGCACGCGCTGCTCATTCAGATCGCACAGTCGGCGGCGTGCAACGGTTTCCACACGGTCGAGGAGAGATTCTGCCGGTGGATGCTCGCCAGCCACGACCGCGCGCGCGCCGAGACGCTGCATTTCACGCAGGAATTCCTCTCGTACATGCTGGGCGTGCCGCGCACCACGGTCACGACGGTCGCCGGCGCAATTCAGAGGAGGGGGCTGATCGGATACACCCGCGGCAAGGTTACTATCCTTGACCGCCGAGGCCTGGAGGCCGCCTCTTGCGAGTGCTACAGGCTCGTCCGCAAGTGTCACACGGACTTCCTGGCCGCCTGAGGGCCAAAAATTTTGCCCCTTATGTCGACTCCTCGACAGACAGTTTTCGGCCCGCCCGCATAGTCTCTCCCCGGCTGAGCATGAGGTTCACGCTCCCTCACGCCGACGGTCGCTGTCGCTGCGGCCGGCGGGCCCGAGAGGCGTCCTATTCGCTTCGGAACCTTGGACGTTCGCGGGGATCATGCCCCGGTGTAATTGTCCCGGCGTAGCGCCGAGCCAGGGGGCCCCACGCTCCAGCACTTCTCACGCAACCTTAAACACGGGACTTCCGCACCGCGTCGGGGCGTACTGGCAGTCGGTATATCTCCCGCCGCTCAGCGCGGAGGCGCGCGACCCCCCTCGGGCGTGCCCCGTCCGCGCGGACGTTTCCTGCGGGTAAGGCGGCCGAGCCGTCTTACCCGCGGAGGCTCGCTCGCGCGAAACGGTGCTCTACTTTCCGGGCTCAGAAATTTCCGAAGGAGAGACAGCAGTGAAGAGATTTTTAGTGATGTTCGCCGTCCTCGCGGCATGCGCCTTGACGCTCCTGCTCCCTCATACGGGCGCCAAGAGAGCTTTCCCGTCCGGCGAACAGGCGCAGGACAAGCAGGGCCGGTTCCGGCGCACGGAAGGTGCAATCGCCAACCAGTACATCATCCGGTTCAGGGACGACTTGCCGTCCAAGCAAGTCTCCTCACACGCCGAAGAGCTGGCGCGCCTGCACGGCGCGGCCGTCAAGCACGTCTACGAGCACAGCATCAAAGGCTTCTCGGCGGAGATGCCCGAGGCAGCGGCCGTCGCGCTCAGCCACAACCCGCGCGTGGAGTATGTGGAAGAGGACGGCGCGGTTTCCGTCAACGAGACGCAGTACGGCGCGCCGTGGGGCCTCGACCGCATCGATCAAAGATACCTGCCGCTTGATGGCACGTACTCCTATAACAGCTACGGCGTTGGCGTCTACGCCTACGTCATCGACACCGGCATCCGGACCACTCATCAGGAGTTCCAGAACCGGGCCATCATGAGTTACGACGCTTACGGCGGCAACGGGCAGGACTGCAACGGCCACGGCACGCACGTCGCCGGCACCATCGGCGGCAGCACTTACGGCGTCGCCAAGGCGACGACGCTCTGGGGCGTGCGCGTGCTCGATTGCGGCGGGAACGGCTCGTGGTCGAACGTCATTGCGGGCATAGATCACGTCACCAGCCGGAAGCGCAACGTGCACCCTTCGTGGCCCACAGTCGCTAACATGAGCTTGCGGGGCGGCGCCAATAGTTCCGTCGACGATGCCGTGAGGCGTTCGATCGCGGCGGGTGTGACCTACGTCGTCGCGGCGGGAAATGACAGCGACTATGCCAGCAACTACTCGCCCGCTCGGGTCGGCGAGGCCATCACGGTCGGGGCGACCAGCAGCAACGACTACCGCGTCTATTTTTCTAACTTCGGCCCTGTGCTCGACCTGTTCGCGCCCGGCGACGGCATCACTTCGGCGTGGATCGGCAGCGACGTGGCGACCAACACGATCTCGGGGACTTCGATGGCCGCGCCGCACGTGGCCGGCGTCGCCGTCCTGTACCTCGAACACAACCAGAGCGCGTCGCCCGCTACCGTCGGCAACGCGCTCATCAGCAACGCGACGGTCGGCATCGTCGGCGACCCCGGCCCCGGTTCCCCGAACCGCCTGCTCCACTCCGTGTTCTCGCAGGGGGCGGGGAGCAACAACGCGCTGTTCGTCTCACAGTCCGTGCCGACTACGATGGTGGCCGGGCAGAGCTACAACGTGTCCGTCACCATGATGAACAACGGCAACTCCACGTGGACGTGCTTCGACGGGAACTGCGGGTACAAACTCGGCTCGCAGAACCCGCAGGACAACGGGACGTGGGGGACGGGGCGCGTTTACATCCCTTCGAGCGTGTCGGTGCCACCCGGCTCCCAGCACACGTTCGACTTCACCGTCACGGCACCTTCCGCCCCCGGCTACTACAACTTTCAGTGGCGGATGGTGAACGAGCTGGTCGAGTGGTTCGGCGAATACACGCCGAACGTCGTGGTGAATGTGACCGGGGGCGGGACCTCCTGCGACCCGGCTCAGGAGCAAAACTGCTACGACAACGGCGGGGTCTGGAACTACACGACGTGTAGTTGCTCCTTTAATCCCTACCCGGAGCCGTGCGGCAGCATGCCCCGACTCCCCTGCAACGCGCAAGGGGCCGGCACTCAAAAGCGCACTCCGTAAGGCTATTCGGCAAGCACTAAACGGCGCTCGGCGGCGGCGACCTTTCTCAACGAGAACGCGTTGCCGCCGCCGGTTTATCAGGTGGCGTCACATCAATCCGCTAAAGCTTTACAGCTTCGCCGAGGCCGAGCACGGCGGTCGCGCAACACCTCGTTTGTCAATTGGCGCCACTACGCCCCCTGAGGTCATCCTCCCGTGCGTGCGCCGGTACTGCCATTATCAGCTTTCTTAAAGACTCGGAGGAGATGATGCGTGAGCGCGGGCCAGCCGTAGCTCACGTCCCAATCTCCAGATGCGTCTAGCGCGCGCCTTATATCGAATACCCCGACCCCCTTCCTTTAAGACTCCGAATACCTTTCCCTGCTCTAAACTAAATCAAAACAAAATATATTGACTTACTTCTTCTCTTTCTGTATCGTCCCCGCCGTTTAGGGAGGCATCATGAACAATATCCACAGACCCAACGATCTAATACGGACCACCGAAGCCCGCAAGTTGCTCGGCGTGAGTACGGTAAAGATGACCCAGCTTATCAAGCACGGGGTTTTTACCGTCTACGCGGACCTGCTCGACCGCCGCGTCAAGCTCATCAGCCGCGCCGAGGTCGAGGCTCTAAAGCATAGGAGCGTGAAAGCCGCATGAAAACCATCGCCATCGCCAACCAGAAAGGCGGAGTCGGGAAAACCACGACGGCCTGTAACTTGGCGGCCGGACTGGCTATCCGTGGCTACAAGACGCTGCTCGTCGACTTGGATAGCCAGTGCAACACAACGTACACCTATCTCGATCCGGCGATGATCCAGACGACCCTCGCCGACGTCCTCGTGGGGCACCAAGAGCGACTCCCAGTCATCGATTCCATCTACGAAACGCACATTGAGAATCTTGACATCGCGCCTTCACACATCCGCTTGGCGATGCTGGAGAGGGCCGTGCAGATTGAGGAGCAGTATCGCGTAAAGGATTCTCTGGAATCACTTTCCGGCTACGACTTTGCCCTCATCGATTGCCCCCCGAGCTTGGGCATGACGCTCACCCAAGCCCTTTTGGCAAGTTCCCACGTGCTCGTACCCATCGCTGCGCAGTATTACCCTTTGGAGGGCGTTGTCGACTTGGCGAGCACGATCCAGGCGACGAAAAGACCGAACCCTTCCCTTTCCATACTTGGCTATCTGATGACCGCATTCGACATCCGCACGAGCGTCAGCCGTGAGGCGCTGGCAAAAGTTCAGGAGATGTTTGGCGACCTCGTCTTCGAAACGATTATCCGAAATAACACAAAGCTCCAGACCGCCCCCGCCTACCGCAAGAGCATTTATGAACATGCCCCCGACAGTCATGGTAGCAAGGATTATGACGCTCTGACCGAGGAAGTGTTGCAGCGGTTGGAGATGAGTAGTGGGCTTCGGGTCGTGAAGGAGGCTAACGGGTGACGAATCCGAAGGAAAAAACCAAGCCTGGAGTGCCGACACGGACTCCTCAGAAGAAGACCAGTTCTGGGATGTTCGATAATCTCCGCCCCCTCCCTCACCCAATCGAGGAGATCTTAGGATTCACCAACCCGGCCCAACCCGAC
>JALZHT010000700.1 GCA_030860645.1 Acidobacteriota bacterium | reverse complement strand
CTCTTACCCGGCACCCGGCACCCGACACCCGGAACCCTTTTTTTATTCGTATCGCAGCGCCTCGATGGGGTCGAGGCGGGCGGCCTTCCAGGCGGGCCAGAGGCCGAAGACGAGGCCGATGCCGACGCTGGCGACGAAGCCCATGACGGGGGCCCAGAGCGGGACGTAAGACGGCAGCAGCATCTTCACGACGAGCGTGAGCAGCCAGCCGACGGCGAGGCCGATGAGGCCGCCCGCGCCCGTCAGCGTCATCGCCTCGATGAGAAACTGCCAGAGGATGTCGCGGCGGCGCGCGCCGATGGCCTTACGCACGCCGATCTCGCGCGTCCGCTCCGTCACCGACACCAGCATGATGTTCATCACGCCGATGCCGCCCACCATCAGCCCGACCGAGGAGATGGCGACCATCGCGACGGCGACGCCGCCCGTGATCGAGCGGAACTGGTCAATGATCGAGTCGGCCGTCGCCATCCCGAAGTTGTTCGGCTTGCCGTAGGGGACTTGGCGGCGCACCCGCAGGAGGTCGGTGATCTGATCCCTGGCCTCGTTGATGAGGCCGGGGCGCGCGACGGCCATGATGTACACGTCGTCGGCGTTCGGCTTCAGTTTGCGCGCGACGTTGAAGGGGACGAAGATGCCGTTGTTGATGTCGTTGCTGCCCGAGCCGCCGAAGAGCTGCTCGCGCTTCTCGATGATGCCGATGACGCGGAACTCCTGCCCGCCGATGTCGAGCGCCTGGCCGACGGGGTCGAGGCCGGGGAAGAAGTCCTCGGCGACCTGGCCGCGGATGACGGCCACGCGCTGGTTGGTGTCGTTCTCGAACTGCGAGAAGAAGCGGCCCGCCTGCAAGACCTCGGTGCCGGCCCTCATGTAGTCGGGCAGCGTCCCTTCGAGGCGGACGGCCTCCGAGGTCTTGCCCTTCGTGGCGACCTTGATCTTCTGGCCGAAGAAGTTGTTCGTGATGTCGAGGAAGGGGACGGCCAGCTCGACGGCCGGGAGCTCGGCGAGCGCCATCGCGTCGTCGTAGGTCAACTCCTTGCGCATGCGCTCCTCGCGCGACAGGCGGCCCACCCGGATGCCGGGCTCGAACTTGGCGATGAAGATCGAGCGCGTGCCGAACGACTCGATCTCCTTCTTCACCTGCTCGTCTATGCCGCTGATGATCGAGGCGATGAGCATCACCGTGATGACGCCGATCATCACCCCGATGACGGTCAAAAACGAGCGCAGCTTGTTGTTGCGCAACGTCTGGATGCCCATCCAGAAGTTCTCGTAGATGTCGCTGCGGAGAAGGTTCATAACAATTTGCGATTTTAGATTTTTGATTGGCGATTTAGTCGCCCGCCGGCGCTTGTCTCCAAATCGCAAATCAAAAATCGCAAATCAAAAAATTCTTTAGTCCGCCCTCAGCGCCTCAATCGGGTCGAGGCGCGCGGCCTTCCAGGCGGGGAAGATGCCGGCGAGGATGCCGGCCCCGCCCGAGAAGAGCAGCGCCAGGGCGATGGCCGCCAGCGACAGGTACGTCTGGATGACGTAGGCCGAGACGACGCGCCCGAGCAGCCACGCGATCAGGATGCCGATGGCCCCGCCGATGACCGTGAGCGTGACGGCCTCGACGAGGAACTGCTTGAGGATGTCGGCGCGGCGCGCGCCGAGCGCCTTGCGGATGCCGATCTCCTTCGTCCGCTCCGTCACCGAGACGAGCATGATGTTCATCACGACGATGGCCCCGATGACGAGGGCGATGGCCGGGACGGCGATGGCGACGATGAAGATGGTGCCGAAGAGGCGGTCGCGCAGGCCCGTGATGGCGTCCGGCGTCATCACGCCGAAGTTGTCCTTCTCGCCCTTCTGTAAGCCCCGCCGCAGCCGCATCCACGCGCGCGCCTCCTCGACCGCGTCGTCGAACAGCTTGTCGTCGCGGGCCGTCCCGACCATGTAGAAGGAGCGCCAGTTGATGAGCGCGCCGAAGTTGCGCCGGTAGGTGCCTAAGGGGAGCGTGACGAAGTTGTCCTGCGGGATGCCGAAGACCGTGCCCTCGGCGACGGCCACGCCGACGACGCGGTAGGGCAGGCCGTTGACGACGATCTCCTCGCCGACCGGCGACGAGGCCGGGAAGAGCTTCTGCGCCACGTCGGCCCCGACGTAGGCGACGCGCGCCGCCGTCTCGTCCTCGATGTCGGTGAAGTAGCGGCCGTCGGCCACGTCCACGCGCTCGATCTCGCCGACGACGGGCATCTTGCCGTCGACGGGAACCTCTTCGAGAATCTCGGAGCCGCGCTTGACCTGCGCGCGCGACGGGCGGGCGGCCGCGCCGAACTTGTCCGTCAGCGTGAGCCGCGACTTCAGGTACTCGTAGTCCTCGAACGTCAGCTCCTTGTTGCGGCGCTGCGCCTCGGCGATGGAGTCGGTGTCGCGCCAGTCCTCCAGGCTGAAGCGCTGGATGGTGTAGGACTTCGCGCCGATGCCGGCGATCTTCTCGTCTATGTAGGCGTTGAAGCCCTGGATGAGCGAGACGACGATGACGACGGCCGCCACCCCGATGACCATCCCGAGCAGCGTCAGCGCCGAGCGCAGCTTGTGCGCCCACACGGCCGACAAGGCCAGCTTCAATGTCTCGATGAATTTCATGGCCGACGTACTACGAAGCAAACCGCCGCGGCGCGGCAACCGAATCACGTTGGTTGCCCGGCTCGCCCGTTTCGTTGTGCGGGGGAACCCGAAGCTTATGAGTCCCGCGCGCGAAAGGCAAAGAAAGAGGCCGGAGGCCGGATGCCAGTTA
>JALZHT010000088.1 GCA_030860645.1 Acidobacteriota bacterium | reverse complement strand
CCCTCCCTGCGCCCCTGCCGCCGGCCGCGCCCGTCACGCACCTGAAGGCCGGCGACCCGGCCCCCGACTTCGCGCTCACAGACACCGACGGGCAGACCGTCAGGCTGTCGGACTTCCGCGGCAAGAAGAACGTCGTGCTCGCCTTCTACGTCCTCGCCTTCACCGGCGGTTGAACGAAGGAGCTGAAGGCGTATCAGGCTGATATCGCCAAGTTCGAGCAGACGGGCACACAGGTTTTAGGCATCAGCGTTGACAGCTACGCGGCCAACAAGCGCTTCAAGGAGGACATCGGCGTGACCTTCCCGCTCCTGAGCGACTTCAAGCGCCGGGCGGTCAAAGACTACGGCGTCTTCGACGAGGAGGGCGGGTACGGCACGCGCGCCACCTTCGTCATTGATAAGGAAGGAGTCATCCGCAGCGTCGAGCAGGGCAGGTCGGCGATTGACCCGACGGGCGCGTATCAGGCTTGCAGCGCCCTGCCGGGGTAAGGGCGGCCGTATCTTGAGAAATATTTATGAGAACCGTAGCGATTTCCTGCGCGCCGCGGCGGGCGCGGGCGGGGGCGTGTACCGCTTTGAAGGTGTACGGCGTCGCCGCCCGGCCGCTTTGACGGCTGCGGGAGATTGAGGAGGTCGGCGGTGATGTCAAAATTCAAGAACTCGGTTAAGACGTGCGTCCTGCTTCTCGTTTTCTGTCTAGCGCTCGACTCGTTGGCGTATGGTCAATGGGTGGGTCGCGGGCACGGCCGGCGGCAGGGGCGCAGGGAGGGCGGGATCGTCCTGCCGACACCGCCCTTCAACCCGGACGCCGGCATCCTGAGGAGCCGGAAAGGTCGCGCCCGCCATACCTCGAAGCCCGCCCCGCGCCGGGCCGCCACTCGTCAGGCCGACAACCGGAACCCGCACCCCGGCACGCCGCGCAGGCGCAGGGGGCGGCGCGGTCGCCAGGCGCGGTGAGGGATTCTACTCAGGTCTCTTGCCGTAGTCAGGTTCGGCTGTCGGATGGCCGATTCTACTATTTATTGGCCGACCCTCCTGCGCGTGCCTACAGGGGCTTCCTGTAAAACGTACTGCGCATCAATTTTACGCAACCCGACCTGAAGTGAGTTCGAGGGTGCCTACGGGCAGGCCGTTGACGCTCAGGGTCACGTCGAGCGCCTTCGTGTGGCGCGGGCTGTAGCGGAGCTGGCGCGTGAGTCCGGGCCGGTTGGAGGCGTAGCGCGCGTCCAACTTCGCGTGGTCTGCGAGAATCTGCTCGCCCTTCTGTGCGCCGAGCAGGGATTCGAGGCGGCCCCACTCCTTCGGCTGCGTGCCGCGGATAAAGCCCGTCGGGAGACGTGCTCGATTTCAAGCGGAAGCAAGGCTGAGTCCGCCAAAAGTCCGCCAACCGGGGGATTGTCGTTACTTAGGGAGTTTTGTTCGTCATCATTCTCCCACAGAACGCATCAGCCCCCCCACGGGCGGGGTGTGCTCAGCCCTGCGTCAGGGGTTGTGCAAGGACGGCTCCGCGCACGACTTCTCGCCACATGCCCCATTCGGGGGTTCGCGCCATCGTGGCGACGACCGGATTACCCTCAATCGCCTTGAGCAATTCGTCCGCGCTGGCAATGCTTTGTGTCGCGGGCGGCGGAATATCCTCCCCGTCCGACGACGTTTCGTGTAAAACAACTGCCTTAATTGCTTGGCTGAAGTAGTTCGCGTCCGCGGGCTTTTTCGCCACGAGGAATGTCCGCCCCCCTCTCTCAAGTACAGCCCCGAATTCCGTAAGTCGTAAGCGGCCTTGCGCCACGTCGTTGAAGAAGGCCAGCATCTTCTGCGGGTCTTGCATTAAAGAGACGACCAGCGGGGAGTAAGGCGGCGGGTTGCGTTGCAGGCGGTTGCGGTATCTCTCGGCGATGCGGTGGGCGTTGGACTCCTCCGGCCAGACATAGGGCGGCTCCTGGTTGAAACCGTCATCCGGGCACAGCGCATTACGCAAAGGCTGCTCTCGGATGCGCAAAGCCGCGACGATGTAAGGGTCTTCCTCGTCAATTGCCCTCGGCACGTCGGGGTAGGCATCCCCCGATTTTTTTCCGAGACGCAGGGACTCTAAAGGATGTTCCGCCGCCCTGGCCTCGGCGGGACGCTCCTGCGCCCAGCGCAGCACGTGGTGACGTTGCTGGTCGAGCGCTTCGCGCAGCGACGCGAGCAAGGCGCTGGCCTGTGGCGCGGCGGGCGCGCCCCTGTGGGAGATGAAAAACCTGACACGCTGTTGCGCCCTTTCAAGCCGGACGGTCGGCCGGAATTGACCCAGGAGCGTGTTCCCGCGGCTTCTGTACCAGTCGTCGAAGAGGGGTAAGAAGTCTTCCCTGCTCTGGTCGAAGAGGGACAACAAGTCCCGCTCACTGCCCCCCCTGGCCCGCTCGATTTCGAGAGACACGGGTGGCTCGGTATGGCGCGGCGGCGCGGCGCCGAACTCCGCCTGCTCTCCGACAAGTAGAGACAGCCACTCCAGCAGGTCTTTCTTCAGGCCGGACAGGACGGCCAGAAAATCGGCCCCCAGACTTGAGACGAAACTTACTGCATCAGCAAAATCTGCGTTACCGCTCAGCCGGTAGAACCGGCCTAACAATTCGTTCAGGTCTTCCTCCACCCGCCCGAGCGAAAGAAACAGGAGTTGTATCCTCCAAGCCTCCGGGTCAGCCTCCTTCTGGAGCACGGACATGCCCCACTCCTCCAGGTAAGCGGCGAAGGTTTGACGCTCGCGTTGCGCATAAGCAACCTGTTCGTGGTAAGGGCTGGTCGAAGGCAGGTTGTCTTGTAAGGCTAAAAGGGCGGTGACGCCGCCGGGGCCGGGCTCTTTCTGATTGACGACGGCGCGGACGGCCGACAGTAACATCCCCTGCGGGCGCAGCCGGTTATCACCCGACCAGAAGGCTTTGACCTCCTGCTCTATCGTCTCACGGTCGAGGGTGGGAAGGGCCGGCCGCCCGTCTTTTATCGCCAACCCTAGCCGTTGGCCGTTGATGCCCGCCGCGAGGGTGTTCTCTCTTACCCATCGCCACAGACTGTACGCGGGCAAGGCGCTGCCGTTGAACTTAACCGTGGCGCACGTGACCTCGCCGCCGTTCGCGCTCGGCGCGGGCAGTTGTTTGTAAAGCCGGTCGTAGGCCAGGATCGACCAGACCAAGTCGGCCGCTTCGGATGCCGCGCTTTCCGCGGACGGGCCGGAGGAGTCAATGACCAGGACTTTATCGAACAACTTCTGAGCCTTAGCGGGCGGGTCGCGCCTGTCAGAGGCGAGAGCCTGGCCCCTGAGCACAATCATCCGTTCGAGTTCCCGCGCCAGGGCGGACGCGCCCCCCTTGTCCTCGGCGGCCGAAGGGAGGAGCACCGCGACCACGCTGACCCCTCTTTCCGCACACATGTGCGCCACCTCTCCGAGCAGCCCCGAGCCGTCGGGGTCGGCCGGCGAGCCGACCACGAACACCAACCCGTCGGCCTGCCTCACGCGCGCGACTTCCTGCTCGATTCTCTCCTCCACGGGCTGAGCCTTCAACAAAAGTGCCAGCCGCGCCTTGCGCCTGTCGCCGACGGGGCGGGTCGTGACCAGCGGCGGCACCTCGGCCAGCCAGTCCCGCCACGGAATCCACTGGCGTAAGGGCGGCACCGGCCGGCTGCGCAACGTCTCGAGGTACGGCCTGAGGTCTTGATGTAACTCCAGCCTTTCGTCGTCTTGCAGGCTGACGCTTCCGAGTCTGGTCGGCCCGGAGTTGATCTTGTGGCTGGTGCGAACCGCCATCACCTTAACCACGCCGGCCGGAACATTCCGATCCCGCAGCCTCCCTTTGACGTGACAGGTGACCAACTCCCCCGCCTCGCCCAACCCGATGACGAGAGCCGGCTTGACGCTCGGCTCGTAAATGACATCCGTCGCGGGCGGCAGCGCCCGCGGGAAGCTGACTTCCGGCAAGGGAATTTCGTCGGCCGGGGCGGCCTGACTCTGCGGCGCGCGGGCACACGGCCAGAGCCTTCCGAAGAGCATCCAGAACAGCGGGTTGAGAACCGGCCAGGCCCACGCCAGCCAGGGCGGCAGAATCAGCACACGCGGCCCCCGCGGCCCCGCGACCCGCTTTTCGGCCCCGTCAGAGAAGCGCCACGACGCCATGCTTTTCGGCGCGGCGATCTCGCGCCAGCCCGGACACAGTGCCGTCACGCCGTACGTCAAGGTAAAAGGATTCTTATCCATCAGGGGGACGGCCCACGTTATGTGTGACGGCTCGCCCGTAGCTACTTCAATCGGGTGAAGCCCGCCCATGTGGCCGAGGCGGAAGGGGTGCGGGGCGAACATCTCTTCCCGGACGAGCCCGTCGCCGGCGGCCTGCCCCGTAATGGTCTGGGCCAGAGTTTTAAATAAGTGGTGCAGGCTCTCGGGGCTGCCGATCTGTATGTACCTCTCACGAGAGCCCGCGACGGCCTCCAGCAGTTGCGCGTTGACGCCGGGGCCGACGCCGACCGAGATGATGGTCGGCTGAAACGGCCCTTCGCGCAGCAGCCGGGCCTCGCGGGCGGCGGCGTCGAAGTCGCTCTCGCCGTCCGTGAGCAGGATGATGGTTTTTCTGACGCCGGGCCGGCCCTCGCCGAGCACCTCCCGGCAGTGGGCTAAAGCCTCGTGAATCGCCGTGTCACCGCCGGCCGCGAGCGAGTTGACGGCCTGCAAGGCGTGCTGCTGCGGCTGGCTTAAGCGGGTCAGCAGCTTGGCGCCGTGGTTGAACCCGACGACGGCGACGCGGGAGCTGTCCGGCAGCCTGAGAATAAAATTATTGGCCGCGCGGACGGCCTCGCGCAGAGGGCTCCCCGGCCCGCTGCCCATGCTGGTCGAGTGGTCGAGCAGTAGCACGATGTCCTGGGGTTCGACCGCCCCGTCCTGCCGCTCAGGCGTCAGGCGCAGGTTGACTTCGATATTTTCTCCGACGGAGTAGATGCGCTTCTGCGTCCGACGTTCGTAAACCGTCCCGGCTTTGCGCGAGCCGAGGAACAGCACCAGGAGGCCGGCGCCGACCCACCCCGCGACCAACAGCAGCGCTAAGGAAGCTAACCACCACATGCAGCCACTCTCCTAAGATGTCGGGACGCAGTCTTCGAAAACGTCTATCGCCAGTTGCGTGAGAACGTCGTCGCTCACCTGGCGCTCCTGCCTGCTGAGCCAGGCCCGCAGCTTCGTGAAGTCGCCGCCGCCGTCTAAATCCGCCGCGGCCCCCCGGCCCGCGGCGGCGGTCTTCCGCGCGTAATAGACGTAGGAGGCCGCCGCCTGCGCGAGCGTCGGGTTCGGCCCGTAGGTCAGGAACTCAGCCGTCTCCGTAAACATCCATTGCGGCTGGCCTGCGCCGTCTTCGCGCAGCACTATCTGGTCGGAGCGGTAAGCCGTGACGAACGACCTGAACTCCCGCGGGTGGGACAAAGCGATGCGCAACTCCGGCGGGAACTGCGGCGTGCTCAGCTCGTACCTCCGCTCGGCGCAATGCCTGATTCGCTCGGCGAAGATTTCGCTGTCGCTCACGAAAGGTAGGTCGGGCTGGAACTCTCGCTCGGGCGCGGCGGACAGCAGCGCCACGCGCCGTATCGCCGAACGGTCGTGCCCTTTCACGTCCGTGCGCCCGCCCTGATTGGCCGGCTGAGGGACGGCAGACAGGAAGCCCTCCAGCTCGGCGGCATCCTTTGAGCCGAGGCCATCGGCCGCGGGGGCGACGAGCAACGCTTCCTCGCACGACAGGCTCAGGTCAACGAGGCCGCGCCCGAGCGCCGCCCTGTGGTCTTCATCCAGTAAAGAGAGAACCCGTCGGATGTGCGTGGCCGGGACCGTCAAGGCTAAAGACCGGAGGTGCGCCTTAAGGTTCGCGGCCGCCGTGTCGGCGTCGTCGAAGACCTGAGGCTGGCCGAGGTAAGAGCGTAAGACGATCTGCCAGACGCCGCCAGCGGTCTCTTCCAGGCCCAGGAAGAGTCGCTCCCTAATGGCCGAAGAAACGTCCGCCGTCCCCAGCCAGGTGGCAAAAGCCTCTCTCGTTAACTCATCGATCTGATCGGCTCCCGCGGGCAGGTCGAGATACTCCCGGTCTTTCAGGCTCGTGAGGGTGGCTCTTTCCCGAATCAACTCCTGCTGCTCGCGGCTGATCTGCTGGGACACGGAGTAGAAACCCGCCAGCCAGCGTTCCAGTTCAACCGCGGCCCTCTCGGCCCACCCTTTTGTCGCCTCCAGAATCTCCAGCTCGTGCGGTTCGCCGCCCAGAGCGCGCGCCTGCGGGATGACCGTTGATTCGAGCCGCGACGCCAGCAGCTTCAGGACGGCGGCGGCCTCGCCGGGCATCCACTGCCGCCGCCAGCCGCTACCGTTCATCTCTTTGTGCCCCCTCAGCTTTTGGTTCAGCGACGACGTCGCGGCCGACGCCAGCCATGCGGGCGTGAGCGAGGGCATGACCCGGATGGAGTCGTACATCAACTGCGTGCGCTGCGGGTCGCCGGCGGCGGCGACGATCATTTGCAGGGGCGTGGCGGGAGGCAGCTCCGCGGCCCAATCCACGAGCCTCTGATGGGCCGCGTCAGCGGGCAACTCGCCGGCGCTCAAGCCGCCCGCGCCCGAAGGCTCTAAGTCCAGAAGGATGTCAGGCCCCAGGACGCGCCGGAGAAGGTTGAAGAAAATCTGCTCACACAATTCCGCGGTGAGCACGTGGATGCTGCGCACGTGGACGGGGGTCGGCGTGCCGGCCCGCGAGGGGGGCACGCGCCGGAGCAGCTCCGTTCGCGGCCGCCTCTCGACCAGCACCGCGCCGACGCCCGCGCATTGGGCGGCGGCCGACGCCTCGTCGTCACCGCTCACAGAAAAAATCCAGTTGTACGGACTCTCCGTGTCCACCTCCGAGAGCTGTGTGCCCTGCGGGCAGAGCGCGGCCTGCTGCGGGTAGGCCCCCGCGAGGACGGCCGTCTCGGTTTCCAGCCGCAGGGCCTCGTGATTCGCGGCCTTCGCGGTGTCCGTGTCGCCGCACCACACGCCTATTATTTCGGGGACGAACTCTGAAGGCGTCTGTCGTTGGCGCTCCCTCCCGAGGCGGCGCAACATGCGACCGACATCCAGGAACCACCCGCTCCCGACGCCCCCGGCCGGCGAGGCGAAGACGATGATTTGCCGTGTCTCGTCGGGGGACTCAAGGCCGGCCAGGGCCGACGAGTGCGCCGCCAGCGTCGCCAGGGGCTCGCCCTTCTCGCCGAGCCAGCGGAAGAGCGCCAGTCGCGCCAGCCTCCGGTCGCCGCGCGAGCCGTCCGCCAGATTCATGACCTCACGCGCGACCTCTCTGTCGTAATGCACAAAATCGAACCACCTGAGGTGAGCGGGAGCCGGCTTCTGCTCCGACACGTACCGCTCAAGCTGGTAAACGTCCTGGGGGGCCAGCAGCTCTTCGACGGGGTAGCGCGCCCAGTTGGCGAAGCGCGGCTGGCGCGAAGACTCTTTGCTGTCAACGTCGAGCCAGAGAAACCGGTAAGGCTGCGGGGAGTCGGACGGCGACATCTGCTTGAGGTCGGCGCGGACTGCCGACAAAGCCCTGCGCCCGGCGCCGCCGATGCCGATAAACAGGGTCGGCACCGGCGCCGACGCCTCGGCTACGGGGCCGGGCAGAGCGGGCAATGAAGTCGGGGGCCGCGGGCGGACTATTTCGGGCAGGACTCTGTCGCCTTCGGGGGTGGCGGCGGGCCGCGGCCTGTAATAATAGAGCGTCCAGAGCACAGCGGGCAGGAGTCCCAAAAGGAGCGGGAACCACCCGACCACCAGCATCAGGGGCCGGCGTTGCGCGAGGGCCTGCTGGAGCTGTCCCGCTTCGTTAATGTAGACCAGCTTCGGCGGCTCCACGCCGACGCGCCAGACGCCGGAAGAGAGCGGCCTCAAAGGGTGCGCGTAGGCGTCCGGGTTCTTCGTGACCTTGCCGACGCTGAGCGTCAGGGTGCCGCTCGGCTCGATGCCCCAGGGGGTGCCTTCCAGCGGCGCGGCGAAGTGCCTCCCATCCACCCTGTGCGACACCTGCCCGCCTTCGCCCGCGCCGGGCTGAATGCGCTCGGTGACCAGCCTGAAATTTGCCAGCAGGTCGCTGAGGTCGACGGGGTCATAGATGTGGTCGGGTGCGCCCGTGATGAGCACCATGTTCGGGTCGGAGCCCGTTCGGGGCAACCCGACAGAGTAAATCTCCACCCCCTGCCCCCTGAGCCTTCTTCCCGCCTCCCCCATCTCGTCCCAACCCATCGGGATACACGCACACGCCGCGATCACGCCGTCCGTGTAGAAGACCACGACCTTCTTCGATTCCGGTCGCGCCTTTGCGAGCAGGCCGTCCAACTCTCTGAAGGCCGCGCGGGAGTCGTTGTCGCCGCCCGACCTGTCCAACCTCTCCAGGCCCGCGCCCAGGGCGGCGGCGTCGGACGTCCAGTTGACCAACGTCTCCGCCCCCGTGCTGAATTGCATCAAAGAAAAATGGGTGTCAGGGTTCGCTTTAGAGAGGTCGCCGGTGACCTGCCGCGCCGCTTTCGCCATCTCGTCGAGAGAGGGGGTCATGGAGCCGGAGACGTCGATCAAGAACGCCATGTCAATCTGAGACGGCGGGGCGGGCTGCGCCTCCTCCTCCCGCCCCGTGAAGTTGATGTAGTAGGCGGCCTCCTGCCCCGTGAAGGCGACCTGCGGAGAGACGTTCGTCGTCAGCGCGCCTCCTTGCGGGCGCGCGTTGGCGACCCACACGTAGACCGCCAGGGCGGGGAAGACCAGCAGCGGCGTCAAAGAAATGATCAGCCCTTTGACGTAAGTTTTAAAAGTTCTGTCCTCGGGGCGCATCAACCCGCCTCCCTTTTGAAAGCTTCGTCTCAAGGCGCGATACGGCGGGGAAGCCTCCGCGCCGCGCCGCCGCCCGTGGGGCGCGGCGCGCGAAAGGGTTTAGCCGCCGCGCGCGGGG
>JALZHT010000087.1:676-8977 GCA_030860645.1 Acidobacteriota bacterium | reverse complement strand
TCCCGCCTAAGAGCCTCCCCCTAGTGAGCCGCTCGGCGAAGACGGTCTGTGCAATCCCGGGGGCCGACGCCTGGCAGCACCTGACCGAGGTCGCGCCGGAAGGGTGGATGAACCGGATCACCCTGCGGTCGCTTTTGTTATGCTCGCAGACGGATTGTAGTGAACTCCTGCGCCGCGCGGCCGTGCCGGTGTGCGTTATCGGGGTTCGCGGTGACGCCCGGGCGCTGGAGGAAAGTGAACTCCCTCAGACGGCGGATCGGGTGTTATTTGAGGGAGGGCACTTCGAACTCTACGGGCGACTCCTGCCCCGTGCGGCAAAGGCGGCCGCTCGCTTCTTCAGGCGGCAGCTTCTGAGTGGACGATGATCGAAGAGGCCGATGTCGTCATCGTCGGTTCCGGTATCGCGGGGGCGGCCGTGCACCGGAGCCTGCAAGGTGCCGGGCTCCGCATCCTCGTACTGGAGGCCGGCCCGGCGCTCAGTGCGGGCAACACACACCTGCGCAACTTGCTGCCGTATGACGACGGTAGCTGGCGGGGCCTCGTCTCGGCGATGGCGAGGCCGCCGGTGCGGGCCGGCGGCCAACCTGTAGAGGATACTCCGCCGGCAGGCCCTTCTGCCGCGGTCCGCTCCGACCAGCGCGCGGAAGAAGGGCTGCCGGGTTACGGGAACTGTTGCGGGATAGGCGGCAACGGGCTTATATGGAGTGGGATCGTTTTACCGCCGACCTCGACCGCAGGCAGCGGCGTCTCCCACGAAGCACTCGAAGAAGCAGCCGCCTGGCTGGGCGCAGGGATCGTAGCTGACTCACCGCGCCAAGCCTGGCTACAAGAAGCTCATGGCCTCACTCCCGTCCCGCTCGCCTGGTCGGCGGAGGAAGGGTGGCACGGGCCACGCCAGCTTGCCGGGGCGGGTTTTCACCCGCGAGCCGTTCATTCAGTGCGCCGGATTGTTCACGAGCGAGGTCGCGCCCTCGGGGTCGAGGCGCGTCCGGGGGGCGCCGCGGACGATAGCTTCATCGCGGCCCGACACATCGTTATCGCCGCCGGGGTCGTAGGGACGACACGGTTGTTGTGGGCCTCAGGTCTCGGGCGCGACCTCCCGGGTCTCGGGCAGGGTATCGTAAATCACCCGGTGGCCGTGGCGCAGGTGGCCGTACCCCAACCGGTATGGTCGCGATTGGCTAACCACCCTCAGCTCAGCCGGCCGGCCGCGGCGCGCGTACTTCCCGCCCCTGCCGGCGGACACACCCTGGTGCTCGCCGAGCCGGCCTGGATGATGGAGAATCGGGTGGACGCCCGTGCGACGCTGTCGGTGTATGCCTACGCCACACTCGACCGTCATGCGAGTCGGCGGTTGTCGTTCGTACCGGAACAGTTAGGCCCAGACGGGTTGTCCCTACCCCGCTTCGAGTTCCCTCCGTCGGAAGAAGAGAGGGCATGCGAGGAGCGCGCTTTGGGTGAGGCGCGGGCGTGGGCGGCTAAGCTAGGGCGGGTGCTGCCTTCGGGCCGGCCTCGCGTTCTCCCGCGGGGTGCGGATCAGCACCTCTCGGGCGGCGCCAGCATCGGCCCCCCGGACGACCCGCTCTCCGTCGCGGAGCCTTCCGGAAAAATCCGGTCATTGGAAAACGTCTGGGTGGCCGGCGCGGCCGTCCTTCCGGAAGCCGTTTCCACGCACCCCGCACAAACGATTGTCGCCCTGGCGGCGCGGACCGGACGCGCCGTGACCGCCCTATTGATTAAAGACTGAGGTGAGCACTATCATAGTGCGCGGAGCGGCGATTCCATGCTCTCACAAACCTCCAACTGGCCGTCTCAAGACGACATCGCCCACTTCGAAGAATACGGTTGGGTGACCTCGCCACGCCTGCTTCCGGAAGACCTCCTCGACGAGGCCGCCGAGGCGGTTGAGGCCTACTACCTCGGCGAGCGCGATCACCTCCTTCCGCTTCAGGGTGGCTTCCTGGACTGGCGTCCGGAACACGGGGACGGCCTGCGCCTCAACGACTACGTCTCGCTTCAGTCGGACAGCCTTAGAAAGCTGGTTTGCTGGCCGGAGCTGGGGCGCGCCGCCGCGGCGCTGATGGGGGCGGGGCAAGTGCGGCTCTTTCACGACCAACTCATCACCAAACCTCCCGCCTCCCTCGGCGTTGACACAACCATCGGGTGGCACACGGACAAATCCTACTGGAAGACCTGCTCTTCCGAGCGAATGCTCACGGCGTGGATTCCGCTCCAAGACTGCGCCGAACCGTCAGGCCCGCTCGCCGTGGTCGACCGGAGTCACAGGTGGGAGGGCACTGACTGGATGACCACCTTCGTGCTTCAAGACCTCGCTTCAATCGAGTCGCGCCTCGGTCGCCCCATCAATGCACGCCCGCTTCTCCTACGGCGCGGACAAGTGAGTTTTCACCACGCGAGAACCATCCACGGCAGTCTCCCGAACCGCACCGAAACTTTCCGCACTGCGCTCACCGTGCACCTTCAGGATGGGGACAACCGCTATCAGCGCTTCGTCGACGAGGGAGGAAGGCTGCAAGTGCATGTGAACGATGTTCTCTGTCGTCGCTCGCCGGGCGGCGACCCTGATTACGCTGACCCGAGCATCTGCCCCGCACTCTGGCCGATTCGATAAAGAGGTGACGAAGATGACAGTCTCTCTCCCGAACCGAGGGCTACCGTTAACCCGACAGCGCTCGGGGGTGTTCTCCCAGCGGCGCGAGTGTGCGGAACTTTCCTGCCGGGCAACGCTCCCCGGCCTTGCCGCCGCCGTGGCACTTGTTCTCTCCAGGTATCACGGCTTCTCGGCCGTTCCGCTCGGACTCGGGGTGTCTAGTCCCGAATCCGTCGAGGTTGAGGTGCCCGCGACCGAGTCGCTGGGAGAATTTCGGGCACGCGTGGGCCGGATGTTCGGCGACCTCCGCGGGCCATCCCGGCCCGTGGAGGGCAGTCGGAATCCGGACTTCGACGTGACGGTTCTCGATTCCCCCCCGGAGGCCGATTACCGCGAAGACGTTGTCGTCTACCGCGCGCCGGAAGGCGTCAAGGCCCTCTGGCGGGCGCGCCTGCTCGACGCCGCGACGGTGCAGAGATTCCTCAGTCACGTCCACGCTGCGCTGACCGCTCCTGACGAGCAATCGGTGGACGAGGTCTACCTGTTGTCCCCGGAGGAGGAAAGTCTCCTCCGCGGGTTCGAGTCCGGCGGGGCGCCGGTCGGCTCGCCCGCCCCCGTTCACGTCCAGGTGATAGAGCAGGCGCGGCGCACGCCCGCGAACCCGGCGCTTAAAGTAAACTGCCGAACCGTCACCTACGCCGAACTCGAAAGCCGCTCCGCCGTGGTCGCCCGGGCGTTGATTAAACGCGGAGTCCGTGCGGGGGACTCCGTCGCCCTGTGCGTGTCCGCGGCGGCGGGAGTGCCCGCGCTCGTAGGCGTCCTCAGAGCCGGTGCCGCCGTGGTTCCGCTCGACGCGACCTTCCCTCAAGCCCGCCTCCGCTCTCAGCTCGAACAGGCCGGCGTCAGAGTGGCTCTCGTCGAGAACGCCACGCGCGGCGCCGTTCCGTTCGAAGAGGTGGTGTCGCTCGACGACCTGGTTTGGGACGGGAGCACTGACGGGCCGGCCCCGGACGTTCCCGTGACGGGGGAATCTCCCGCGTACGTGCTTTTCACCTCCGGCTCCACCGGCATCCCGAAGGGGATCAAGATGCCGCACCGGGGGCTTACCAACGTCGTCGGCTGGCAAGTCGCCCGCAGCGCCCCGACGCCCCGCACCTTACAACGAACCTCCCTCGCGTTCGATGTCGGAATGCAGGAAGTCTTCTCGACGTTATGCGCGGGCGGCTGCCTGGTCGTCGCCGACGAGGACACGCGGGCCGACCCGTCCAAGCTGCCGGACTTCGTCGCCGAGCACGGCATCCAGCGGGCATTCTTGCCGCCGGTGTCCCTGTACCAGATGGCCGCGGCCCTCGATTCGCGCCCTCAGCCGTTGCCGTCGCTTAAAGAGGTCTACGTCGCGGGCGAAATGCTCAAGATAGACCCGGCCGTAGTTCGGATGTTTCGAAGCGTGGAAGCCATCTTGGAGAACCAGTACGGCCCGACCGAGACTCACGTGGCAACGACCTTCCATCTGGGGGACTCCCCTTTGCGCTGGCCGACGCGCCCGCCCATCGGACGCCCCGTCCCCGGCGTCGAGGTTCGCATCCTTGATTCGCGCGGGCGACGCGTGCCCCTCGGAACGGCCGGCGAGATCATCGTGCGGGGGCGCCAGGTCGCGCACGGTTATCTTCTAGGGGTGCCTTTTGTCGCCGAGGACGGCACGCCCGCTTACGCGACCGGCGATTTAGGGCGGTGGACGGCCGCGGGCGAGATCGAATTCCTCGGACGCCAGGATCGGCAAGTGAAAGTGCGCGGCTACCGCATCGAACTCGGCGAGGTTGAGACGGCGTTGCAGGCGCAGCCCGGGGTTCGAGCCGCCGTCGTTGCGGCGCTGGAGGACGCGGGGAACGCGCGCCTCGCGGCCTGGGTGGTGCCGGAGGCCGGGTTCCCCGGCCTGAGCACAGTCCGGAAGCGGCTCCTGGACGTGCTGCCCGAGCACATGGTGCCGGCGCTCAGCGCGTTCGCCACCCTGGAGGAGTTGCCGCTGACCCACACGGGCAAGGTCAACCTCTCGGCCCTCAAACCGCCCGGAGAAGACGAGGCGGAAATCCGGTTAAATTACGTCCCCTCCCGCAACGAGGTCGAGTCCGTTGTAGCCGAAATCTGGAGGCGGGAACTCGGACTAGACCGGGTCGGCGTCCACGACGATTTCCTGGAAATCGGCGGACACTCGCTCCTGGCGATCCGCATTGTCTCGCAACTCAACGAGCGCTTCGGCGTCAGCTTGCCGCTGCGGCTGCTGCTTCGCGGGGGAACGGTCGCCACGATTGCCAAGCGTTTGATAGACCTCAACGCGATAGACCAACCCGAAGACGAGTTGGTCCGGTGCCCCCTTCCGGACGGACGTGTCGTGCTCGCTCCGTTCGCCGGGGAAGCGCAGTACCTTTGGGAAGACGTGTTCGAGGAGAACAGCTACGGGCCGCCGGTGATATACGCCGAAGACGCGGTGGTCGTGGATGTCGGGGCCAACATCGGCCTTTACACCCTCTACGCTTTGGCGGCCGCCCCCCGGGGGCGCGTCGTCGCCATCGAGCCGGTGCCCCTTCTCTTCGAGGCGTTAAAGCGGAACACGGTCGAGTATGCCGAACGCGTGGCCTATTACCTTGCCGCCGCCGGAGAAACCGACGGCACGGCACCGCTGACATATTACCCGAAGCTTTCAGGAATGAGTTCGCTGCGGGCCGACCCCACGGCCGACGGGACGCTGCTGCGACGGATCGTTCGGAATCTGATAGAGCAGCGGGCAGAAACGGACGGCCTGCTGAAAGAGTTGGACGAGATGGTCTCAGAGCGACTGGTGTCGCACACGCTTTCTTGTCCGGTGCGTCGGATTGAGGGAATTCTGGACGAGGCCGCGCCCGAGCGAATTGATGTCCTCAAGATAGACGTTCAGCGATACGAAGAGCACGTCCTGCGCGGCGTCGGCGGCGCCTGGCCTCGCGTGAAGCAGGTCGTCGTGGAAGTGCACGACGAGGGCGGCGCGCTCGAACGCATCGAGGGCTTTCTGCGGGAACAAGGCTTTTCGACCTCCGCGCGTCAGCAGGCCATCCACGCCGGGACGCCCGTTCACTTCGTTGTGGGTCAAAAGTGAATACAGCCTCTTACCTCGCGCTGCGGGAACTCGCCGACAGTCTTCCGCCCTGCGATGCGCTTAACCTCGGTTACGCCCTGCTGGTGGAGGGTGAATTGCCGGATGGGGCGATGGCACGCGCCGTCCACGAGATTCTTCGCGCCGACCCCTCGCTAAACGGACAGTCGCCGTGGCGCGAGGGCCGGGTCGAGCGCGAGCGTTTGGCCGCTCTGGCGGCAGCCCATCTCTCGACCCCGCTCGGGCCGACCCGGCCCTTCAATGCGGCGTTGTGGTCTTGCGGCGAGACAACCCACCTCTTCTTACTCGCGGCCCACCACTCAGTGGCCGACGGCGTCGTCCTGGACAGGATTGCCGCCGACCTGTCCCGAAGTTTGCAGGGGGAGCCTATCGAGCCTGTATCGAGCGCGGAGCCGCGATGCTTGCCGGCGCCGGCGGAGTTTGCCTCCGCGGGGCTCCCGCTCCCGGCCGCCGCGCCGAGCATGCGAGCGAGTTGCCGCGCGGCCCGTCTTCCCGACAGGCTCGCGCAAGATTTCCGCGACCTGGCGCGGAGTTGGCGGACGACACCCTTCGCGGCAGCGGTCGCCTGCGTCTCGGCTGTGACCGCCGCCTGGGCCGGGGTGTCAGAAGTCGGCGTTTCGGTTCAAATCGCGGGCCGGAACTCGAACGAGGCCCAACGCGCACCCGGGCCGTGGTACGACCACTCCGACCTTCGTGTGACCGTCCCCGCCGGGGAGCCTTTGCGGAGCCTGCTGTCGGAAGTCACCCATCAGATTTTAAAGGGTCTGTCGAGTTCAGGCGTGTGGGCTGCTAACCGTCAGACGGGGCCTTATCCGGAGTTGCTCGTCGTCTATGACCGCCACCCGCTCTCCGGCCTTAAGATTCCCGGGTGCCGCGTCCGCCCGCTCGCCGTTCGCCGTCACCCGCGCCGGGTAGACGGCGCGGAGGAATATCTGGTCGCCACCGACGCAGATGTCGTCGTCTTCTTTCGCGAGCAGTCCGGCACCATCGGTCTTTCGCTCTTCACGAAGACGGCGCGGGTTCCCGAGCCTACGGCGGAATGGCTCTTTGCTGCTATTGTAGACGCCCTCCGGGCGCTCTGCGAGCAAGGGGAGCACCCGCTCGACCCGGCCGACCCCCCGCCTCTTGAGCGCGTGGAGGCCGCCCCCCCGGCCGCCTGGCCGGAACCGGCCTTGTGTGACCTGCCACTGACCGACGCCGTCTCCCCGGTCTTCCGAGTCCGGCCCGAGACCCTCGCGGCTTTCGGGCGCGACGCGCGCAGCACGCTTGATGCTTGGGGGAGCCCACCATGGCGCTGAACGCACTGAGCACGCAAGAGCGATCTCTGCTGCCGACCGAAGAGCAGGTGGCAGAGTATGAGGCGCGCGGCTGGTGGGTGTCTCCGCCCTGTCTCGACGAAGAGGCGCTCGAAGAGCTCCGCTTTGGCATCGAGCGTTACTACGCCGGGGAGCGCGATTGGCCCCTCCCGATAGTCTCCGCCGCGGACTGGGACCCGGCGGACGGCGATGTCGTGCGCCAGAACGATTTCGCGTCTCTACAGGTGGAGGAACTCCGCGCCTTCCTCCGCCGCCCCCTCATCGCGGCGATGGCGGCCCGACTCTCTCGGAGCCAGTCGGTGCGCCTGTTCCACGATCAGATCATCTACAAGCCGCCCGGGCGGCCGCTGCGAGATAGCGGCGTGGGTTGGCACACGGATCGCGCTTACTGGAAAACCTGCACCTCCCTGCGCATGCTCACCGCCTGGATACCGTTGTCCGATGTCGACGAGCGCTCGGGCACCATGATAGTTATTGACGGGAGTCACCGGTGGCCGGGGGGCGAGCACCTCCGTTCATTCCACGAGCGGGACGTGGAGGCTGTGCGGGAACGTTTTAAGGCGCCCGGCCCCTGGGTGGAAGTTCCCTACCGCCTGCGCGCCGGCCAGGTAGCTTTCCACCATTGCCTCACGATTCACGGCAGCCGCGAGAACACGACGACCACGCCGCGGATCGCGTGGGCGGTTCACATGCAGGACGAGGCGAATCGCTGGCAGCCCGCCAGGAATCCCGACGGCACGCTCACTCCGCACATGAATGACCTGCTCTGCCGGAAGGACTGCGGCGGCACGCCCGACTACCGGGACCCGGAGGTCTGTCCTGAACTATGGAGAGAAGAGGGCGATGAAACCGTCACTTGAAGCCGCCGCACAGGCCATCTACGCCGCCGTCGCCGAGGTGCTGGAGATAGAGACGGTCCGCCCCGAGGACAATTTCATTGAGCTCGGCGGGAATTCGTTGCTGGCCGTCGTCTTAGCCAATAGCATCGAGGAAGAGTTCGGGACGCGCCCCGACATCATGGATATTTTCTCGCTCGAACTGCACGAGCTGACCGCCCGCTTCCATGAGGCCCTATAGTGGACTGGAGTCTGGATCGCATCGCATCGGACCCGTTCGGTGCCTGGCGGACGCTTCACGCGGAGGGCGGCGTCCTGCGCGCAGACGTGGGCTGGCTCGTAGGTTCTTACGCCTTCGTCAAGGCCGGGCTTGCCCACCCGGCGCTCGTC
>JALZHT010000087.1:0-666 GCA_030860645.1 Acidobacteriota bacterium | reverse complement strand
GGAGCACCCTTCGAACCCGCCCACACACGGACGTCAGGTTATCGAGCTTTCGCCCGGTTCTGGTCCAACGCGTTGGTTATGCAGCAGGCGGACCGACATGCGAAACTGCGCGAGGCGCTTCACCCCGGCCTGGCCCTCATACACCAGCCGTCCTTCCAGGATGCCATCAGGTTACGAGTCGAGGGAATCGTCGCCGAGCTCCCTTCGGGGGGTTCCTTCGATCTCGTACAGAACCTGGCGGCGCCGCTCCCGGTGGCAGTCATCGCCGACGTGTTGGGTGTGTCCTCCGCCGGCCTCCTCGCGCTTCAGGCCGAGGCCGAGACGCTGAGCCTGTTCCTTTCGGGAGAAGATTCCCCTTCAATCCGCGCGCGCGTCCTTGAGGCATCGGAACGGCTGTGGGCGCACTTCTCCTCCGCGCAGGCGTCCCCCGGGGGTCTGCTTGACGAGCTTCGGCGTGGGGAGCTGAGTCCGAACGAGGCCGTGGCGCAGTCCGTCCTCGTCTTCCTTGCCGGCCATCAGACCCTCCGGGACGCCATTTGTGCTGTCGTCGTTGCCCTCTCGGAGTTCCCGGAGTACCAAACCGCAGTGCGGGACGGAACGCTTTCCACGGCGCGTGTGGTCGAGGAAGCCCTCCGCCTGGATTCGCCGGTTCAGGTCGCGGGGGGG
>JALZHT010000699.1 GCA_030860645.1 Acidobacteriota bacterium | reverse complement strand
CTCTTTAAGAGTCGCGGCGGCCTTCCGAATATTAGCTCAGGTGAAGCGCTCGTATGCGGCCGGAGTAGCGAGACTGTGGCCGCTGTAAATTCGGCAGGATCTCGTAAGCCTAGCGTTGTCAACCTCGGTTATTACCGCGTCTCCCCGAAGTGCCACAGGCGCGACCAGGGCCGCGTTGGCCTTGCTGACGAGCGCGATGGCCGCCGGGTCGAGATGATTCTGGTGGATGTCGGTGACGAGGACGAGGTCGGCCTGTTTGGCGGCGCAGTAGTCGCCCGCACTCGTCGGGTTGATATGGATGACCTTGCTGCCGCACTCAAGTTAGAGGTTGGCCTGCGTGATAGGCGTGACGGCGATGTCGCCTTCCTGCGCGGCCTGCATGGGCACCGTGGTCGCCTGCGGTGATGGCGTTGTCACGTTCGCCGCGCCCTGTTCTGTGTCGGCGCGGCCGAGCAAGCAAAGAGCATCAGCATGGCTGGCACGAGAAGTGTGAGGGCAGCGGCCCTCCCGGCCCAGACATGATTAGCTAAGGCTGAGATTATCTTCATGTAACGGCCATTATCATAAGCTATTTCCGGGCGTATCAAGTAAAAATTTCATTTATGAGAACTCCTTCGCGAGGGACGGTGTTTGTGCCTGGCGCGCTACGCCGGGAAGGATTCAATATATTTCTTCCTGGACGACTTGAAGTAAGAATTCTCCGAAATCTTTAGCGATCACTTCCTTCGGTTGCTGCTCGCTTGGGAAACCGAGGTAATATGCCACAATCGGCGCTCCTTCTTTGTCCCCTGAGCAATCGAGGCAGAAAAAAGTGCCCGCGCCGTCGCTATAGATGACGAGCAGGTTCGGGGGGAGGCCGCCCTCCCGACGCTCGTTGAGCGTACACCAGACGGCGTCGGGCACCGAGGAGTGTGTAAAGTCCTCGTTAATGACGCCGTATATTTCGGACGAGCCGAAACTTCCGGCCCCGTATTCGAGGAGGAAGCGGCGGTAAGGCGTCGGGAATTTGAGCCCCAACGCCTTCTCCGCGGTTTGGACGAGGGCTTCACTTCTCGGACCTACGAACCGCTGTAGGTCCGGGCGCTGGCTCATGAGCCTCGTCGCCTGTTCGTATTCGTGTAATCCCACGTCATTCTCCCTTCTTCATGCACTGGTTTCGGCACCCGAGAGCCACGCCATCCGCTCACCTCATCTCCCACGGGTTGACCGGGCCGTAGATGAAATCTTGTGCTCGCGCCTTCCAGTAGTTTCTTTTCCACGTGTTGAAGGCCGAGCGGTTGATGCCCGACGGGATAGTGTTCGGGTTGATGTGAATCGTCCTGTACCACTGCCGGTGCTGGGTCGCCGTCAACTCGATGATCGGCCCGTTCTGCGTCTGCAACATGTGGTGGAGCTGCATGGACACCCCGTCGGAGCCGAGCGGCGGCTCGCCGGCCTGCATCCTCTCCAAGTTCGTCCTGCCCTGTGCGTCCCGGCGGTTGGGGTCGATCCCGTGCTGCGAGCGGTAGACCTTGTTGCCCCTGAAGAAGACCGGGTTGTGCCAGGAGGGACGATAATACCCGAACCCGGTGAACCGACCATCGACCGTGTAGCCCCGCCGCCTGCGCCTGCTACGCTGTGGGCGGCGGTCCCTTCTCTGGAACCCGTTGGCTTCGGAGTTCCAGTCGGGCGTGCCGCCGATGCCGACCGACCCGCCGAGCGCGGCCAGCGTGTGGCCGACGGCCTCGCCCAGCGCGTAGCCGGCGACTAACCCGATGATACCCGACAGACTCGTCAGCTTTGGCGCGGCCAGAGCCGCCCCCAAGCCTATCGCCGCCCACCCCCAGGCCGTAATGTGGGCTGGCGTGTAGGTCGCCGCCAGCGTCCCCAGATTCAGAGTGATGGCGGCCGGCACTTTGAGCGCCAGCAGGCCCAGGCTCGCGCCGGCGCTGATGACCGTCAGCGCCACGGTCGCGGCGATGACGAAGGCTTTGCTGGTGATGACCTTCCAGATGCCCTTGAACAGCTTACCCAGCCACCCGAACAGCAGCCCGCTCGGGTCGGTGCGGTTGACCGGGTCGTTCCCGCAGTAGGCGTAGAGGTTCAGCGTCTGCGGGGCGTCGAGATCGACGGCCTCCATCTCGATGGGGTCTACGGTGGTGAAACGCCCCTGCTGCGGGTCGTAGGAGCGGTTGACCGCGTAGTCCAGCCCCGTCGCGTTCGAGCGGTCGTAGGAGGTGAACCTGCGGCCCGTCGCCCCGGTGCTCTCGGCCGCCAAGTCCGAGCCGAACGGCAGCGTCGCCTGCTCGAAGTGGCCCGTGTCGGCGGCGTTCGAGACGAGCCGCGTGCCGAGGCGGTCGGGGTGGTGGTACTGCACGACTTCGCCGGCCCCGCCGGGTTGCTGCGTGGCGAGGAGCCTGCCGCCGAGGTAGATGTAGTTCTTGCCCCACTGAGGCGTGGTGTCGGCGGTAGTGCCGTCCGTCTCGGCGTACTCGGCCGTGACCCCGCCCGGCCCCCACGCGTAATAGGTGCGGGCCGGCCCCTCCTGCGTCACGAGGCGCGCGGTCGAGTCGCCGTAGGTGTAGGTGGCGAGCACCGCCCCGGCGTCGGTCTTCACAGTGGCGAGCCGCCCCGCCATGTCGTACTCCATCCGCTGCCAGGCGGTGCCGTCCCACGCCCGCGTCTGGTTGCCGGCGGCGTCGTACTGCCACCCGGCCGCGTTTATCCGGTTCGTCGCGGCGTCGAAGAAGACGGGGCCGGCCAGCCCGTCGCGCCCGACCGGCACGCCCGAGGCCGGCGCGAGCGGGCTCAGCC
>JALZHT010000086.1 GCA_030860645.1 Acidobacteriota bacterium | reverse complement strand
CCCGGAGTCTCCGCGGCGTGCGCGAGGTTGCCGTGCGCGGCGAGGGGCACGAGCGCGCCCGCGGCCAGCAGCGTGGCGAGGATCAGGGCGTGCACTTTGTGTCGAGACACGGGCGAACCTCCTCGGATTCGGGAAACGGGTTGCGGCGGAGAGGCTTCACGGGGCGGCCCGGAAAACACACCACTTCACGACTCACGAATTATAAGCCACGCGAAACGTGATGTAAAAACGCGCGGGCCGCGCGGCGCGGGCTTCACGCGCGCGCAAAAAAATGCGGCGCGCGGAGGGGAGACGATCCCTTCCGCGCGCCGCCCAGTTTCGTGCAGGAGGAGCGAACCGGAGCGGGGGCTTAAGAGGCGCGTTGCGCGCGGCGACGGCGGCGGTAGTAGAGGCCGGCGAGGCCGGTGCCGAGGAGCGTCATGGTCGCCGGCTCGGGGACGGGGGGCGTTGCCGGTGATGATCTCCAGCTTGACTCCGCGCCCTCCGTGTTGAATCTGGCCGCGCGCCTCGCTCAAGTCACGAAGCGCGCGGCCGGCGCGGGCCTACTTGCCGGTGTTGACGTACTGGATGCAGTCGCCCTGGTTCTTGAACGGCGAGCCGTCGGCGCGCCGGAGCGTCTTCCAGCCGCCGTTCTTGCAGGCTTCCTTGTCCGTCGCGACTTCGTAAGGCTCGAAGTCGTAGGTGACGCACTCGCCGTCGTAGCCGATGGTGAGCACGTCGGAGGAGGCGGTCAGCGCGGGGTTGCCGCTGCCCTGGTTGATGCCGAACCCGCCGACGATGACCGCGTCCGGGTTGTTCGCCAGGATGGTGTCCCAGGTGACGAAGGTGTCGCGGTTGGGCGCGCCCGGAATCGGGTTCGACGACCACCAGATGGCCTGGCCGCCGTTGTAGGCGTCCCACGTCTGCCAGACGTTGTCCTGGATGGCCTGCTGGTTGGTGTTGTAGACGGGCTCGAAGACGAGCGTGGTGAACCCGCCGGGGGCGGCGCCGTTCACGTCCACCTGGAGGTTGATGGCCGGGAGCTGCGCGTCGACATCGGTCGCGCTGGCGGCGCGGTAGGTCGCGTAGCTCATGGCGTCGATGTCGGCGAGCGGGGTGCCGACATGGTCGAAGTTGAAGAGGGTGACTTTGTCGGCGCCCGTCGGCGTGGTCGTCTCGAAGCTGCCGACGCCGGACGGCGGGACGGCCGGGCCGGGGCGGAAGACGCCGTTGCCGGCGTTGCGGAAGTAGAGCACCCAGTTCCGCGTCGGCGGGGTGTTCTCCGCCTGCCTGGCGATGTCGTCCTCCGTGATGACGACACGGTTGCACACGGCGGCGTAGCCCAGCGTGCCGGCGGCGAGGGAGGCCGCCGCGGCGAGGGCGAACACGAACAGTCTCATGGCTTTCATCTTTTTCTCTGTCTCCTCAGTGGGGCAAGACGCCGCGAACGGTCGCGGCGTTCGGTTAACGGCGGCGGGGGCTTTAGCCCCCGCGGTGGATTTCAGACACCACACTCTGACCGAGCGACTCCGGGCGGCGGCCGCCGCACGCCGAAGGCACGGCCCGGCCGGCGTCGACTCGCGATTAAACTGAGCGGATGTGCGGGACGGAAGGGGTGAGAGGAAAGCAGACCTTCGCGGCAACCGGGCACTATTCCGAGGGCTGTCGCCGGCCCCGAGAATTCGCGGCGGGCGACACGGCTCAGACATCTGTCAAAGTGCGGCCACTGTATTTGAAGTCCCCCGGCTTGTCAACTCGCGCGCCGTTACTAAATTCGTAAAACACAGGGCTTCCCATTTCCGGCGGCCCGGCTCAGGCGGCGCTCGCCGCGAAGGCGCGGCGCAACTCTCCGGGTATCTCGACGGGGCGTCGCGTGTCGAGGTTCAACGCGACCTGGACGAGCGTCGCGCGGGCGCGCGGCTCGCCTTCGCCCGCGCGGCGCAGGCGGTACTCGAAGGTCGCCGAACTGCGGCCCGCGCGCGAGACGAAGACCTCGACCTCGACCTCGTCGCCGTAGACGAACGGCGCGGAGAACTCGGCCCGCGCGTTGACCGTGGGGAAGCCCAGCCGCGATTCCGACATGAGCCGCGCGTAACTCACCCCGCACCGCGCCGCGAAGAACTCCTCCATCGCCACGTGGCAGTAATGAAACAGCGCCGGGTAGTAGACCAGCCCCGCCGGGTCGCAGTCGCCGAAGCGCACGGTGATGAGGGTGGAGAAAGGCATACAAAAGTTTCGAGTTTCGGGTTTCGGGTTTCGAGTTAAAAGACAATCCGAGTTAAAGAACTTCTTGTCTTTAACTCGAAACCCGAAACCCGAAACTCGAAACTATGTGCTTTTCAGTTGCTTCCTATCAATCTTGCCGCGGTCGTTCTTCGGGAGGGAGGCGACGAACTCGACCCAGCGCGGGTACTTGTAGAGGGCGAGGCGCGACTTGACGAAGTCTTTGATGGACTGGGCCAATTCGTCGCCGGGGGCGTGGCCCTCGCGGGGGACGACGAAGGCCCTGGGCTTGACGAGGCCGGAGCCGTCGTCGTGGCCGACGACGGCCGCTTCGAGCACGGCCTCGTGTTGCAGGAGGCAGTTCTCGATCTCGGCGGGCGCGACGAAGACGCCGCCGACCTTGAGCATGTCGTCGGTGCGGCCGTGATACCAGTAGTAGCCCTCCCCGTCGACGTGGAACTGGTCGCCGGTCGTGCACCAGTCGCCGGCGAAGGTCGCCTTCGACTTCTCGTGCGCCTGCCAGTAGCAGAGCGCGGCCGAGTCGCCTTTGACGCGCAGCGTCCCCATCTCGCCGGGCGGAAGTTGTCGGCCGTCCGCGTCAACGACGGCGGCCTCGTAGCCCTCGACGACGCGGCCGAGGCTGCCCGGCTTCACGTCCCCGAGGCGGTTCGTGATGTAGATGTGGAACATCTCGGCCGAGCCGATGCCGTCGAGAATCTCGACGCCGAAGGTCTCGACCCAGCGGTTGTACAGCTCGACGGGCAGGGCCTCGCCGGCCGAGAGGCAGAAGCGCAAGCTCGACAAATCCTCGCGGGCCGCGCCCTCGACGTTGAGCATGGCGTTAATCATCGTCGGGACGCTCGTCAGGATGGTCGGGCGGTAGCGCCCGACGACCTCGAAGAGTTTTTCCGGCGTCGAGCGCTCGGAGAAGAGCGCGGTCGCGCCGCCGACGGCGAAGGGGAAGAGCAGGTTCGTGCCCGTCGCGTAGCCGAAGAAGAGCTTCGGGACGGAGACGGTCAGGTCGTTTTCATTAACGCCGAGGACGCGCTTGGCGTAGCACTCGGTGTTGTAGGGCAGGTCGTGTTGCAGGTGGACGGCGCCCTTCGGGTGGCCGGTCGAGCCGGAGGTGAAGAGCCAGATGGCGATGTCGTCGCGGTGCGTGTCGGCCGGCGTCAGCTCGTCCGGCTGCGCGCCGACGATTTCACTGAACGAATGAAAGCCGCCGCCCTCACGGCCGACGACGAGGACGTGCTTGAGGTGGCGCGCGTCCTTCGCGGCCGGCGCGAAGTTCTCAAGCACGGACTCGTGGACGACCGCCGCGCGGGCGCGCGTGTACTCAAGGTAATACCGATAGTCTTCGGCCGGCAGCAGCGGGTTGACCATCGTGATGACGCCGCCCACGCGGTTGACCGCGAACCACGTCCACACGAACTCCGGGCAGTCCGGCAAAACCAGCAGCACGCGGTCTTCCACCTCGACGCCCAGCTCGCGCAGCGCGTTCCCCGCCCGGTTCGTCCACCGCGCCGCGTCGCCGTACGTGAAAGTCTCGTCGCGGTAGTAAACACACGTCTTGTCCTCTCTCCCTTCCTCCAGGTTGTGGAAGAGGAAGTAGTCGGCCATCTGGAAGCGTTCGGGGAATTCGATGCTCATCACGTCAGCCGCCTGATTCTTCTAAGAAGATTGCTACCCGCCACGGGTCAGTGGCCGGCGAAGGGGCAGCCCCGTTCGCCGTGGGCGGCGTCGAGGTGGGTGCGCGCCTCCCAGAGTTCGGGGAAGAATTTCTTGTCGAGCGTGGTCTTCAGGTAGCCGACGCCCTCGGAGCCGCCCGTGCCCTTCTTCGTCCCCAGCATGCGCTCGACCATCCTGATGTGGTGGAAGCGCCAGAGCGAGAAGTGCTCGTCGTGCGCGATGAGGCCCTCGGCGAGCTGGAACTCCTCGTAGCGCGTCTCGAAGTGCGTGATGACTTCGAGGACGGCGCGCGTGCGGCGGCCGTAAAGGCGGCGGCGCTCCTCCGCGGGGAGGGCCGGGTCGTCCGCCGGGGCGTCGAGGCCGCGGCGCGAGAGGAGCGCGTAGAAGGCTTCGGCGAGCGTGGGCGCGTCGAAGCGCGCGCGCAGGCGCTCGGAGGCGAACTCGTCGTCGCCGAAGGCGCGCAGGATGCTCTCGTCCTTGAGGCCCGAGGTGAACTCGATCTCGCGGAACTGCATGGACTGGAAGCCGCTCGCCGGGTTGAGGCGGTCGCGGAAGCCGAGGAAGTTGATCGGCGTCATCGTCTCGATGACGTGAATCTGCGTCACGAGCAGCTTCTCGATCTCGACGGCGCGGGTGAGCGCGCGCGTCGCGAGGGGGGCGCGGTCTTCCCGCATCGCCGCGGCGGCCGCGTCCAACTCGTGCAGGATTTGCTTGAACCAGAGTTCGTAAGCCTGGTGGATGGTGATGAACAGCAGCTCGTCGTGGTGCGCCGGATCAGACAGGCACTCCTGCAACTCGATCAGGTCGCGCACGCGCAGATACTTGTTGTACGAGAGCGGGGCTTTGCCGCCGTATTCTTTCATAGCGTTGAGTGATTAACGTGGAATGATTCGGAATTCATTCACGGCGTCTTCTCCGAAATCACAACCAGCCCGGTGACGAAAGAGAAATCGCCCCGGTTATGTGACGAGCGGCACGTCCAGTAAAAGGGCGGTGGCCGCGACCCATGCGTCAGCGGCGGCGATGGGCCGACCGCGGCGGCGGGCGTCGTCCAGCGCCTCGGCCCACCGGCGACATAGGGCCGGCGACGAGTCTTCCACAAGGTAACGCCGCAAATACCGCGCGAGCCGCTGCCTCCGGCTCTCGCCCCAGCCGGCCGCCAGCGCCCACAACTCCAACTCCGCGAGCGTCTGAAATGAAACCGTCAGCATGTGGCCGGAGGGGTGCGGGACATACAGCGCCGCCCGTGTGTCGTTCTTGAAAAGGAAGGAGGCAACGTCAGTGTCAACGACGAGGGCCATCAGCCGGTGCCTCTATTGGACGGCGTATGTCGCCACTCACGCACCATGCTCAAAAACTCATCAACTTCTCGCGTGATTTCTTCCGCCGTCTGATCTGTCTCCGACTCGGCGAGCCACTCGTCGCCGTCGAACGGCCTAACGCCTAACTCGGCGGCGCGCCGTTCGAGGTCAGCGCGCGCCTCCGCGACCTCACGCGCGCGCTCCCGCTCGCTTCGAGGTGTCAGGTCAGTGCTCATTCCCAGCGGCTCCCTTCAAGGCGGCGACACAGCTCTCCGGCCGGCGGCGAGGGCGTGGCACTCTTAAAACGCCGCGCCGGCCGCCTCGTGCGCGGCGTAGGCGCGGGTGTCCAGGATTTGGCGCATCTCGCGGACGACGTGTTCGAGTTCCTCGTCCTTCGTGTAGAAGTGGGGCGAGATGCGGACGCCCGCGCCGGGGCGGTAGTCAACGATGATCTCGCGGCGGACGAGTTCGGCGGTGACGGCGGGCGCGTGCTCGACCGCGACGGTGATGGTGCCGCCGCGCCGCCCGGGGTCGCGCGGGGAGGTCACGCGGAAGCCCGCCTCTTCGGCCAACTCGATTAACCGCTGCGTCTGCCGCGTGCTCTTGGCGCGGATGCGCTCGACGCCGACCTCGTTGATGATCTCGTAGCCGGACTGCGCGGCGTAGAGCGCGGGGATGGCGGGCGAGCCGTGGAGGAAGCGGGCCGCGCCGCCCGCGTAGCGGATCGGCCCCTCCTCGAAGGCGAAGGGCGCGGCGTGCGCCATCCAGCCCGTGACCTTCGGCTCCAGCCGCTCGCGCAGGCGCGGCGCGACGTAGAGGTAGCCCGCGCCGGGGCCGCCGCAGAGCCACTTCACCGAGCCTCCGGTCGCGAAGTCCACGCCCAACTCCTTCACGCTGAACGGGACGGTGCCGGCCGACTGGTAGGTGTCGAGGACGACCAGCGCGCCGACCTCGTGCGCGCGCTCGACGACGGCGCGGGCGTCCTGCAAGAACGCGCTCTTGAACAGGACGTGCGAGAGCGGGACGAGCAGCGTCTCCTCGTCTATGGCTTCGAGCAGCGCGCCGAGCGGGGCGGTGATGCCGTCCTCGGATTTAATCTTCTGGATGCGGAAGTGGCCGGCGCGCGCGTGCGCCTCGTAGACGTACATGACCGAGGGGAATTCCAGCTCGGAGTAGACGATCTTGTTGCGGCGCGTGTCGGGCGTGGTGTCGAAGCAGGAGAGGATGAGGGACTGGCAGACCGAGACGTTCTGGTGCATGGCGACCGTGCCCGGCTCGGCCCCGATGATGCGCCCGACCTCGTCGCCCAACGTCAGGGGCATCTCCCACCAGCCCTCGGCCCACGCGCGCACGCCGCGCGTCGCCCACGCGTCGGCGTACGCCTGCACGCGCTCGAACGTCCGGCGCGGCATCGCGCCGAGGCTGTGCGAGATGAGGTACACGCTCTGTTCGAGGATCGGGAACTCGCGCCGCCACTCCAGAAGCTCGTCCGCCAAAGCCACTCCCCCTCGCTTTCAAAGGTTAGGGCTTCAGTATATTCGACCGGGGCGAGGAAAGGCTACTCGGAGAGTAAGCGGAATTTTAGATTTGCGATTTTTGATTTGCGGTTGGAACCAAGTCGGCCTTCGTCTTCCGACCGCCAATCAAAAATCGCAAATCTAAAATTCCTGACTACTGTCTACTCTCTATTTGGACCCGGCTGATTTCCAATTCGGGGTCGACGGGCGGGCGGCGGAAGCGGGCGGAGGGGGCCTTGAGGTTGTAGGCGGCGATGCGCCGGTTGAGGTCGGCGACGCGGCGGCGGAAGTCGGCGAGGACGCGCCGCCAGTCGGCCTCGGCCTGCGCGGCGGCCCGCGCGCGCTTGAGGCTCTCCTGGTGCGCGTTCCACGAGCGGAGCAGGTCGGCGCGCGCGCCCTCGACGGCCGCGTCCAACTCCTCGCGCTCCCGCGCCCACGGCGGGGCGGCGAGGTTACTTCTGATCAGCCGGAAGGTCGAGCGCGCGACCTCGCCGACGAGCGAGTCGCCGCGCGCCTGCTCGCGCCCCGCCCCGCCGCGCCCGAACGCGCTGTTGAATTTCTGTACGAAAAAATCGTCCCACTTGCTCATCAGTCAAGACCTCGGAAACTCGCCGCATCACCGCGAGGCATCCCGGCGTGGCGCTCCTGCCTGCACTCTACGCCGCCTGACTCGGGCGGGTTTCTGCTTTTTCCCCGGCACAAGGAAATAGCCACCGAGACACGGGGACACAGAAAAATTTTAGATTTGCGATTTTAGATTTTCAATCGGAGATGCGGCCACTTTCCTTCCAATCGCCAATCAAAAATCCAAAATCCATCCCCGCGGCTATTCCCGGCTCGGCGTGAAGCGCGCTCCCGCCGCCGCGGCAAAGCTGCTACACTCGACGCAAAGCTTATGTGGCGCTTCGAGCATCCCGTCCGACACGAAATCCCGGAGGCGCGGTGGCCGACTGAAGCAGAGGCCGCGGGCGCGTTGCTCTTCCAGCCCGTCCGCGTCGGCCCCGTGACGCTCGAGAGCCGGACGTGGGTGCCGGCGATGGTGCCGTGGCGCGCCACCGAGGACGGCTTCGTGACCCGCGAGAACCTCGAATGGTACGGCCGCTTCGCCGCCGGCCGGCCCGGCGCGCTCGTCGTCGAGGCGACGGGCATCCGCGACGTGCCCTCGGGGCCGCTCCTGCGCATCGGCCACGACCGCTTCATCCCCGGCCTGCGCGAGCTGGTCGAGACGGTGCGCCGCGAGAGCCGCGGCCGCACGCGGCTCTTCATCCAGATCATAGACTTCCTCGCCGTCAAGCGCCGGCCCGAACCCGCCAAATACTTCGAACGCTTCCTCGCGCTCTCCGGGAGACACCGGCGCGCGCTCGCCGAAGCGACGGGCGATGAGAGTTGGCTCGAACGGGACGAGACCGAGGTGCGCGCGTTTCTGAAGGACGCGCCCGGCGGGCTGCTGGACAAAGTTCTGGACGAGCGCGAGTTGGAGACCCTGCGCTTCGGCTACCGCGAGCGCGTGACGGACACGCACCTGCCCCACGTCCGCGACCTGCCCCGCGTGCTGCCCGGCCTCTTCGCCGAGGCGGCGCGGCGCGCGCGCGAGGCCGGCTTCGACGGCGTCGAGCTGCACTACGCGCACGCCTACACGATGGCCTCGTTCCTCTCGGCGCGGAACACGCGCGGCGACGGCTACGGCGGCCCGCGCGAGCGCCGCGTGCGGCTGCCGCTCGAAGTCTACCGCGCCGTGCGCGAGCGCGTCGGGTCGGATTACGTCGTCGGCGTCCGCTTCCTCGGCGACGAGGTGATCGAGGGCGGGAGCCGGGTCGAGGACGCGGCCTACTTCGGCGTCGAGTTCGCGCGCGCCGGGTTCGACTACCTCTCCGTCTCGAAGGGCGGGAAGTTCGAGGACGCGAAGCAGCCGAAGGTCGGCCACGCCGTCTACCCCTACACGGGCCGCAGCGGCTACGAGTGCATGCCGACCGTGCTCTCGGACGCGCGCGGCCCCTTCGGCCGCAGCCTCCCGCTCGTGCGCGAGATCAAGCGCGCGGTCGTCGCCGCCGGCCTCGACACGCCGGTCGTCGCCGCGGGCGGCGTCGGCACGTTCGAGCTGGCCGAAGAGATTCTGCGGCGCGGCGACGCGGACATCGTCGGCGCAGCCCGCCAGTCGCTCGCAGACCCCGACTGGTTCCTCAAGGCCCGCGCGGGCCGCGGCGCCGAAGTCCGCCGCTGCACCTTCACCAACTACTGCGAGGCGCTCGACCAGGCGCACAAGCAGGTCACC
>JALZHT010000698.1 GCA_030860645.1 Acidobacteriota bacterium | reverse complement strand
GGCGTGCCGGCCGCGCCCTCGGGCCTCGTCGCGACGGCCGTCTCCAGCGCGCAGATCGACACCACCTGGGCCGACAACTCGGCCAACGAGACGGGCTTCAAGCTCTACCGCTCGACCGACGGCGTCAACTTCTTCCGCACCGCCACGCTCGGCGCGAACGTGACCACCTACTCGGACACCGGCCGCCCGGCTTCGACCACCTTCTACTACCGCGTGGTGGCCTACAACGCGGAGGGCAACTCGGCCGACTCGAACACGGTCGCGGCCACCACCTTCCCTCCGGCCACGGTCAAGCCCGCCGCCCCGACCGGCCTCGTCGCCGTGGCGCTCTCGGGCACGCAGATCCGCCTGACGTGGGCCGACAACTCGACGAACGAAGACAGCTTCCGGATTGACCGCTCGGCCGACGGCGTCAGCTTCACGCAGGTCTTCAAGACGGGCGCGAACGCGACGACGCACACCGACACGGGGCTGACGAGCGGCCGGACTTACTTCTACCGCATCCGCGCCTCGAACGACGCCGGCAACTCCGCCTACAGCAACACGGCGAGCGCGCGCACGCCGTAAGCGGAGGCGACGAGAGACCGTTCTCGATTCAACCCGCGACGTGACGCGGGAACTGTAGGGGCAGGGACAAGCCCTGCCCCTACAGGCTTCATCAACGCCCTGCGTTAATTGCATCGAGTCGCCGTGAGTTCGCAAGTACAAGTCAGCTTTCACCCGGACGTGGCCGCGGCGGCGGTGCGCCGCGAGGCCGAGCCGCTGGCCGTCATCCGCTGGCTGTTCTACGCCTTCGTCTTCTCGCTGCCGTTCGAGACCGTGGTCGAGGGGGTGCTGGAGCCGCCGACGATTGTCGGCGCGCTGCTGCTGGCGAGCACGCTGCTCCAGCCCGAACTGTTCCTGCGCTGGCCGCCCGCGGGCTTCTGGTGCTTCGTCGTCTACTTCTACATGTACGCGACGCTAGAGGCGCTGGAGCCGACGGAGTACCGCCCGTTTTTGTTGCGGAGCGTGTTCCTGGTCGCGCAGCTCCTGACGCTCTGCTGGATCGCCTACTGCCTGATGCGCGACCCGCGGGTGGCGGAGTGGGCGCTGTTGGCGCTCTCGGCCGCCTGCGCGGTGCTGGCGCTCTTGCAGGTGACGGGCATCGCGAGCAGCGCGGCCGACGTGGGCGCGCGCGTCGAGCGCATCACGGCCTTCGGCTTCCACCCGAACAACCTCGCGCGCATCCTGACGCTCGGCCTGCTCGCGCTCATCGGCCTCACCTACGGGCGCGGCCGGAGCTTCTTCCAGCCGGTCTTCATCTCGTGGCCGGCGGTCGTGCTGGTCGGCGTCGCGCTCATCCAGACGGGGTCGCGCGGCGGGCTGGCGGCGCTCGGCGTCGGGCTGACGACGCTCATCCTGCGCGGCGGGAGCTGGGAGCGGAAGCTTCTGAACGCCTTCGGCCTGCTGCTCGTCGCGGCCTTCTTCGCGCTGGCCTCGATGCAGTCCGAGATCATGCGCGAGCGCTTCGAGCGCACGGTCGAGGAGGGCGACCTCGCGCGCCGCGAGCAGATTTACCCGGCCGCGTGGGAGATGATCCAGGAGCGCCCGCTCGCGGGCTGGGGCGCGATCGCGGGGACGTATGAACTCGGCTCGCGCCTCGGCCACCCCGAGGAGGAGACGAAGAACCCGCACAACCTTTTCCTCTACACGCTGGTCTCGTCGGGCGTCGCCGGCTCGCTGCCGCTGCTCGCGGGCCTCGCGCTCGCGGCCTACGCGGCCTGGCTGTCGCGGCACGGGGCGCACGGCATCCTGCCGCTGGCCCTGGTCGCGGCCGTGATCGTGGCGAACATGAGCGGCGTGTGGCTCTTCAACAAGCTGCACTGGCTCGTCATGGCCTACGCGCTGGCGAGCATCAACTACCTCTCGCCGGAGGCGAAAGGTGTTCCGAATCAAAGGGATTTGTGATTTGTGATTTGTGATTTGTGATTTGTGATTGGAAGACAGCAGCCATGCTGTCCTCAATCGCAAATCAAAAATCAAAAATCACAAATCCTCTAACCCGAAACTGCCCGGAGGGCGATGCTGATTACTTTCTCAGGTCTGGAAGGCGCGGGGAAGACCACGCTGATCGGGCTGCTCAAGCCGAGCCTGGAGCGGCGCGGGGTGCGAGTCCGCGTGTCGCACATGTACCGCGACGTGGGTGTGTTCGCGGTCGGCCGGGCCGCGTTGAAGAGGTTCGGGAGAAGGTCGCGCGGGGCGCGGGAGTCGGGGCGGCGCGAGGCGGCGGGGCCGGCGCGCGGGCTGGCGTGGAACCGGACGCTGAGGGCGTTCGTCTACCCGCTTGACCTCTTGATGTTCGTCCTCTACCGGGCCTACGTCGAGCGGGTGCGGGGGAGCGTCCTCATCATGGATCGCTACTTCTACGACACGCTGGCCGACCTCGCGGCAGGCGGGCGGCCGCGCGTCGCGCGGCTCCTCGCGCGCCTCACCCCGACGCCCTCCGTGCCCGTGCTGCTCGACATCAGCGCGGCCGAGGCTTTCGCGCGCAAGGGCGAGCACACGCTCTCTTTCCTCGAACCGCGGCGCGAGGTCTACCGGCGGGTGTTCCCGAACGGCGGGCGCGGGCTGGTGCTCGAAGCCGGCCGTGAGGCGGGCGAGAATCTGCGCGCGGTCGAGTCGGCCGTCCTGGAAAGGATGAGCGGGCGATGACTCCGGCGCGGCAAGGGACATCGCAGGCCGCCTTCGCCCTGCGCCTGCTCCTCGGCGAGCCGGCCGCGCCGGGCGCGGCCCGGGCGGTCGCCTGGGACGAGTTGCTG
>JALZHT010000697.1 GCA_030860645.1 Acidobacteriota bacterium | reverse complement strand
GCGACGAGCGGCGCGCCTTCGAGTTGATTAACGCCGAGCGGCAGCGGCGCGGGCGCGCCCCGCTGGTCTGGGACAATTCGCTGACGCGGATGGCGCGCTACCACTCGGATAACATGGCGCGGCAGGGCTTCTTCAACCACGTCGACCGCGAGGGGCTCGACCTCTCGGGGCGCGCGCAGGTTCTAGGCGTGCGCGGCTGGAAGGCGCTCGGCGAGAACATCGCGTATAATCAGGGCTACCCGGACCCGGCGGCCTTCGCCGTCGAGCGCTGGATGATTTCGGACAAGCACCGCGAGAACATCCTCAACGGCGAGTTCACGCACGCCGGCCTCGGGATCGCGCGCGGCTCGGACGGCCGGGTCTTCTTCACGCAGGTTTTCATGAGGCGCTAAGGCCCTCCGCTCATGGCGGGACACACGTAGCGGCTGGCGCACTCGACAGGGGAGGGGCCAGCCGCTCGACGTGTCGGACGAAAAATTCACGCTCCCGGCCTTCGCCAAGATTAACCTCGGCCTGCGCGTCCTCGGCCGCCGCCCCGACGGCTACCACGAAATCCTCACCGTCTTCCAGACCGTCACGCTCCACGACCGCCTGACCTTCGAGGCGCTGCCGGGCGGGCGACTCGAACTCGTCTGCGCTGCGGCGGACGTGCCGGCCGACGAGGGCAACCTTGTCCACCGGGCGGCCTTCGCGCTGCGCGAACGCTTCGGCGTCGGTCGCGGCGCGCGCGTCGAACTCGAAAAGACAATCCCCGCGGGCGGAGGCTTGGGCGGCGGGTCGTCGGACGCGGCCGCCGCGCTCGTCGGCCTCACGCGGCTGTGGGGACTCGACGCCGGGGGCGACGAACTGGCCGAGACGGGTGCGCGCCTCGGCGCGGACGTGCCGTTTTTCCTGACGGGCGGGACGGCCCTCGGGACGGGGACGGGGACGCAGATCACGCCGCTCGGGGACGCGCCCGAAAGGCACCTCCTGGTCGTCACCCCGGCCGTCAAAGTCTCGACCGCGGAGGCTTACAAAGCCCTGAACGCGCGTGCCTTGACAAAGGCCGACCGCGCCGCTAACCTGTCTGTTTCGCGCGCGGAGTCTCAAATCCGAGATGCTCTCCGTGGGGTGGTGCGCAACGATTTCGAGCCGGCGGTCTCCCGCCTTTATCCGGAAATCGCGCGGGCGCGCGAAGCCCTCGCCGGGGCGGGCGCGCGGCCGGCGGCGCTCTCCGGCAGCGGTTCGAGCGTCTTCGGGTTTTTTGAAAGCGAGGGGGAGGCCGAACGCGCGCGCGCGTCTTTGCGGGCCGAGCCGGGCTGGCGAATCTTCCGATGCGCCACGCTCGCGAGGGACGGGTACGCCGCCGCGTTCGGCCGGTGCGCGGCCGCCCTCCGACCGGCCCGCGGGGCGTGAACCGGTTTGGGGAGTCGCCAAGTGGTAAGGCACCGGTCTTTGGAACCGGCATTCGAAGGTTCGAATCCTTCCTCCCCAGTGCAAGTCAAAGTTTCGGGTTTCGGGTTTCGGGTTTCAAGTTAAAAACTTGTGTGAACTCGAAACCCGAAACTCGCAACTCGAAACTTTCATATGAGCACCACGGGCGGCATCAAAGTCTTCTCCGGCAACGCGAACCGCGCGCTGACGCAGGAGATTTGCAACTACCTGAGTTGCGACCCCGGCAGCGCGGTCACGGGCAGGTTCTCGGACGGCGAGTTCAACCTCCAGCTCAACGAGAACGTGCGCGGGGCCGACGTCTTCATCGTGCAGCCGACGTGCCCGCCGACCGACGCGCACCTGATGGAGTTGCTCGTCATGCTCGACGCGCTGCGCCGCTCCTCGGCCGAGCGCGTGACGGCCGTCATCCCCTACTTCGGCTACGCGCGCTCCGACAAGAAGGATCGCCCGCGGGTGCCCATCGCCGCCAAGCTGGTGGCGAATTTGATTACCACCGCCGGGGCCGACCGCGTGCTGACGATGGACTTGCACGCGGCGCAGATTCAAGGCTTCTTCGACATCCCCGTCGACCACCTCTTCGCCGCGCCGGTCTTCATCGGCCACTACGTGGAGCACCCGCTGCCGAACCTGACGGTGGTCGCGCCGGACACGGGCGGGGCCGAGCGCGCGCGCGCCTACGCCAAGCGGCTCACGTCCGTTGACGGAACGCCCGCCCAGCTCGCCCTCTGCGACAAGCGGCGCGAGAAGGCGAACGTGGCCGAGGTGATGAACATCGTCGGCGACGTGCGCGGGAGGAACTGCCTGATCGTCGACGACATGTGCGACACGGGCGGCTCGCTCACGAAGGTCGCGGCGGCGCTCCGCGAGGCCGGGGCCGACCGCATCCACGCCTGCTTCACGCACCCTGTCCTGTCGGGCACGGCCTGCCCGCAGTTGGCGAAGTCGGAGATCGAGCGGGTCGTGACGACCAACACGATCCCCCTGCGCGACGAGGCGTGCGCGCTGGAGAAGATACAGGTGTTGAGCATCTCGCCGCTGCTGGCGAAGGCGATCAAGTCGATCCACGAGGAGACCAGCGTCTCCTCGCTCTTCGTGTGAGGCGGAGGGCTGGAAGGCCGTGACTCGTGAATCGAAATTGTCGTTGTTTTGACTAACGGTTGACTGCTCACCCGGAGCAGCGCGTAAACGCGATTCACGATTGACAATTCACGGGTTTTAGGAGTCCACAATGGCTGAGAGAGAAGAGATCACGGTGCGCGCGGAGTTGCGCGCGGGGCGGGGCAAGAACGACGCGCGGCGGCTGCGCGCGCGCGGGATGGTGCCGCTGACGGTGTACGGCGGCGAGGGCGAGCCGGTGGTGGCGGC
>JALZHT010000696.1 GCA_030860645.1 Acidobacteriota bacterium | reverse complement strand
CGCCCGGCCCGCCGCGGCCCCCGCCAGGGCGGCGCGACCTTCGAGGCGCGCGTCGAGGGCTTCCTGCGCCAGTCGGGCTACGACTACCGGAAGGTGAAGGCGAACTCCTGGTACGTCAACATGGCGGGGAAGGAACTGACCCAGATCAGGGTGCTCGTCGGGGCGGGGCCGAACAGCATCGCGGTCGGGGCCGTCGTCGCCCCGAAGGCGCGGCTGCGCGTGACGGGCGACTCGATGTACAAGATGATGAAGCTCTCCTACGACCTCAACTACGTCCGCGTCTGCATTGACCCCGACGAAGACCTGCTCGTCATGTCGCAGGTCAAGGAGCCGTGGCTCAACCTGCAAGAGTTCAAGAGCACCGTCGAGCGCGTCGCCGCCGCCGCCGACCGCGCCTACGGCGAGGTGCGGCCGTTCCTCAACTGAGGGGAGGGTGCTGGGTGCTGGGTGCTAGGTAAAAGCAGCCTGACTTAAGCAGCACCTAGCACCCAGCACCCTCTTCCTATTTCGCCCACTCGTCGGAGACCTTCGACTCGACCTTGACGGGCACCTTCTTGACGTACTCCTCGCCCGCCGCGCACATCGCCTCCTCGACCGTCTTCGCCACCTCCTCCACGCCGTCGGCGTTCGCCTCCACGACGATCTCGTCGTGAACGACGTTCACGACGCTCGCGCCCGTGCCGCTCAGGCGCTCGTGCAAAAGCCTCAGCGCGCGCTTGATGATGTCGGCACTCGACCCCTGAATGGGTGAATTCTTGCCGTTGCGCTGGGCGGTCGAGGCGGCCTGTTTGTCTTCGGGGTCGAAGTTGAAGCGGAAGAGGCGTCCGGCGACGGTGCGGGGGGCGGTGCGGTCGCGCAGGGCCTTGAGCGCGGCCTCGCGGAGCCAGGAGTCGAGGCCGCGGTAGCTGGCGAAGTAGCGGCGCAGGAGGTCTTCCGACTCGGTCTGCGTCAGCCCCGTCATCAGCGCGAAGCGCTGCGCGCCGATGCCGTAGACGACGCCGAAGTTGAGCCGCTTGGCGAAGTCGCGCTGCTGCTTCGTGACCGCCTCGACGGGGACGCCGAAGACCTGCGCGGCGGTGACGCGGTGGAGGTCGGCCCCCGAGTTGAACGCCTCGACGAAGCCTTGATCGCCGGTGAAGTCGGCGAGGATGCGCAGCTCGATCTGCGAGTAGTCGGCCGTGATGAGCTTGCGGCCCTCGGGCGCGCGGAAGCAGCGTCGGTACTCGGGCGAGGCCGGTATCTGCTGCACGTTCGGGTCGGTCGCCGACATCCGGCCCGTCGGCGCGCCGATCTGGTGGAAGTGGGCGTGGATGCGCCCCGTCCGCGGGCTGATGGATTCGAGCAGCGTCTCGCCGAACTTGAGCGTCTTTTGCAGCGTGCGGTATTCGAGCAGGCGGCCGACGACGGGGAACTCGGCCGCGAGCGGCTCCAGCTTCCAGTTGCGCGTCGAGTCGGGGACGGGCACGCCGATGCGCGTCATCGCCTTCGTGAGCTGGATGTGCGAGTCGAGGTTGATGTCGGCGCGCGTGGGGCCGAAGAAGGACTGCTGCGCGGGCTCCTCGGCCAGCTCGTCCTGCAACTCCTCGTAGAGCGCGTCGCGCCGCTTGCCGACGATGGCGAGCTGTTCGCGCCAGCGCGCCGTGTCGAGGTGGATGCCGGCGAGTTCGAGCGCGCCCAAAGGGACGACGCACTCGAATTCGAGCTGCGCGCAGCGGCCCAGGGCGTTGGCGCGCAACTGGCCGACCAGCTTCTCGCGCAGCGGGAGCATGACGGCCGCGTCGCGCGCGGCGTATTCGAGCTGCGCGGCGGAGAGTTCGCCCGACCAGTCGCTGACCTGCTGCGACTTGTCAATGGTCTCGCCGAGGTAGCGCTCGACGACGACGCCGAGGCCGTGGCGGTCTTCCTGCTCGCCCGCCGAGATGAGCTGGCTGGCGAGCAGCGTGTCGAAGAGGCCGCCGCGCTCGACGCGCTCCGCGCCGTCGCCGTCGCCCCCGCCTCCGTCCTCGCCGGCAAGCTCGACGCCGAGGTGTTGGCGCACCCACTTGGCGTCGAACTTCGCGTTGTGCGCGACCTTGACGGGCCGCCGCGCGGCGAGCAGGCGGCGCAACGGTTCGAGGCTCTCGGCACGCGCGGCCGTTCCGTCGGGCGCGAGCCGGTCGAGGTCGAAGACGTAGACGCCCGCGGGCGAGGCCAACTGCACGAGCCGGATGCGCCCCTCGAAGGGGTCGAGCGCGGTGGTCTCGGTGTCGAAACCCAACTCGCCGTGCCGCGAGAGTTGCTCGACCGCGGCGGCCACGTCCGCGCCGTCGTTAATCACCCAGTAGTTTAGTTCTTCCATCTCTCGAACCGTAAAAAGCCGTCAATCGTGACGGCGCGGCCCCGGCCCGTGCGGCGAAGCGCAAGGCGGTTAACGCGCGGCCGTTTCGCTCCGCGATGAGTGTTGAAATGTCGGAGCCAGTAAGCTACCTGAAAAAGATGATTATGTCACGAAAGGAGGGTGCTGGGTGCTAGGTGCTGGGTGCTGGGTGAAAGACAAGTCGCTTTCCCCAGCACCCAGCACCTAGCACCCAGCACCCCCCTTACGGGAAGAGGACGTGCAGGTAGTCGTCGTGGCCGAAGGCTTTGCGGACGAGGCCGGCGGCGACGAGCTGCGGGTCGTTGAAGCGGATGATGGCGTCGGGGCGTTTCTGCTTGATGAGTTCGACCAGCTCGCGCGCCAGCGCCTCGAGCTCGGCGAGCAGCTCCGCCGGGTTCTCCGCCGGCTGGTCGCCCTCCTGCACCTTAGCGTTGCGTATGACGC
>JALZHT010000695.1 GCA_030860645.1 Acidobacteriota bacterium | reverse complement strand
ACCTAACACCCTGCGCCCTTTCTCATCTACAATCGAAATCATGAAAGCAGTGGTCTTTTACGAGCACGGCGGGCCGGAGGTGCTGCGGTACGAGGAGCGCCCCGACCCTCCGTTTAAAGCGAACGAGGTCTTGGTCGAGGTGCGCGCGTGCGCGCTGAACCACCTGGACGTGTGGGCGCGCAAGGGCCTGCCCGGCGTCGAGATTCCGCTGCCGCACATCCTGGGGAACGACGTGGCGGGCGTCGTGCGCGAGGCGGGGGAGTTGGTGGATTGGGTGAGGCCCGGCGACGAGGTGCTGTTGCAGCCGGGCGTCTCGTGCGGCCACTGCCGCGAGTGCCTGCGCGGGGCCGACAACCTCTGCCCGCAGTACCAGATCATCGGCTACCAGCGCGACGGCGGCTACGCCGAGCTGGTGGCCGCGCCGGGCGTGAACGTCGTCCCGAAGCCGGAGGGCCTGGGCTGGGCCGAGGCGGCGGCGCTGCCGCTCGTGACGGTGACGGCGTGGCACATGCTGGTCGGGCGCGCCAACGTGCGGCCGGGCGAGGACGTTCTGATTCACGCGGCGGGGAGTGGCGTCGGGTCAATCGGCATCCAGGTGGCGAAGCTGCGCGGGGCGCGCGTCATCGCCACGGCCGGCTCGGACGAGAAGCTGGAGAAGGCGCGGGGCCTGGGCGCGGACGAGGTCGTGAACTACACGCGGGAGGACTGGCCGAAGGAGGTGCGGCGGCTGACGGGGAGGCAGGGCGTTGACGTGGTCTTCGAGCACACGGGCGCGGGGACGTGGCCCGGCTCGCTCCTGTGCCTGAAGCGCGACGGCCGGCTCGTCACCTGCGGCGCGACGAGCGGGTGGGACGCGCGCACCGACCTGCGCCACGTCTTCTACCGACACCTCAACGTGCTCGGCTCCTTCATGGGGTCGAAGGCGGAACTGCTCGACGCCATGAAGTTCGTCGAGCGCGGGCAGATTCGCGGCGTGGTGGATCGTGAGCTGCCGCTCCACGAGGCCCGCTGCGCGCACGAGCTGATGGAGGATCGCGCGCAGTTCGGCAAGCTCGTGCTCGTGCCGTGAAAAAGTGAAAGCCGTGAATCGTCAATCGAGGAGAAGCAGTTCTTACGCTTGACGATTCACGGCTTTTACTGCTCGCCCGGCTCCTCCTGGTCGTCGCCCTCGCCGGGCGGGACGTTGTCGGGCGGCGGGTCGCCCTTCTCGTCGCGGAGGCGGAGGATGGAGCAGTCCTCGTCCTCGTAGGCCACCTCGAACCAGCCGCTGTCGAGGGCGTTGTCGAAGAAGTCGCCGTGCTCGTGGTCGGTGATGACGTAGCGGACGCAGCGGCGCGCCTCGCCCTCGCCGACGCAGAACTTCTCGCGGATGATGGGGCCGGGGTCTTCCTCCTCGCCGCGGCCGATGCGCTCGTAGTGGCGCATCAGGTCGGCGTCGCGGTCGAGCAGGTAGGTCGGGTCGAGGCCGGCGATGAAGGGGCGCGTGGGGTCGTAGAAGAAGAGCTTGGGGAAGTCGTCCCAGTCGGAGTTGAAGACCGGCTCGCCCGGCGGCACGTGCTTCGTGATCCACTCCATGCCGCGGCGGTACTGGTCGGGGCCGGCCATCCCGGCGATGTCCTGCGCCGTCACCCTCATGTACCAGACCATCGGCGCGAGGAGGATGGCGGCGGCCGTGCCGACGAGGACGAACTCCCACGCCCGCGCGCGCTCGACCCGCTCCGACGCCGGCTCGGCCCGCGCCTCTTCCTCTTCAGCGCCGCCCGCGGCCGTCAGGTGGCGCGCGCGCAACGCGGCGACGAGCGGGTCGAGGGCGAAGGCGGCGAAGAGGACGGCGAAGGGCGGGAAGTATTCGGAGAAGCGCCGCCAGCGCATGTTGACGAGCATCAGGAAGGTCGAGAAGAGGAGCAGGAAGAAGGCGCGGCGGCTCTCCGCGCGCCCCGCCTCGCGGAAGGCGACGTAGCCGACCACCATCGCCCCCAGCGCCACCCCGCAGTTGCCCAGGAACTCCCAGGTGTTGTACGGATACCACTCCGAGCCGACCGCCGTCGAGAAGTCCTTCGGCGTGACCTTCATCAAAAGGTGCTGGTAGGTGAGCACGACGTTGCGCGGGAAGTAAGGGTTAATCACGCTGCCGAGGGCGATCCCGACCGCCACCAGCCCAACGCCCGCGAGCGCGCGCCGCACCTCGCGGTTGAAGGAGCGCTCGCCCCACACGACGACGGCGAGCCAGAAGACGGCGGCCGCGGCGAGCAGGAAGACCATGTCGTAGGTGAGCGCGAAGACGAAGGCGAGCGGGAGCAGCCAGAGGTACTTGCGCTCGAACAGCAGGTAGATGCCGGCGACGAGCATGACGATGGAGACGCTCATCGCCTTGCCCATCTGGACGCGGTAGAGGAACGGGGCCGAGCTGCCGAGGACGGCGACGAGCCAGAGCAGCGGGTAGCTCAGCCGGTAGCGCATCACCAGCCAGAAGCACGCGAAGACGGCCGCGCAGGCGAAGAGCCACGTCCCCACCTTCGCGCCCGTCTCGAAGTCGGAAAAGAAGGTGAACGGAATCTGGAAGACGTGGAAGAGGAAGTGGTGGTCGACGTAGTCGCGCGCGTTCAAGGTGGTGAGCGGCAGCGCGTCGAAGGACGGCGGGAAGTTGCCGGCCAGCAGCCCGTCCCAGAGCATCCGGCTCCAGCGGAAGTGGTAGTAGGCGTCGAAGTCGCCGCAGCAGATCGAGGCGGTCGAGAACTGCAAGTACCAGAAGGCCGCGCCGATCAGGAGCGCGCCGGCCGCGAACATAAACCCGCGCCCCCTGAGCGC
>JALZHT010000694.1:1724-2815 GCA_030860645.1 Acidobacteriota bacterium | reverse complement strand
CGTCGGCGGCGCGCCGCAACCCCACGCCCGATTCGTTCGAGAGCGTCTGACTCAAGGGGATTTTAGATTTTTGATTGGCGATTTTTGATTTGGTTAGCAGCCGTCGGTTTTCAGCTAAAGACAAAAAACCGAAAACTGATAACTTTCAATCGCAAATCTAAAATCGCCAATCAAAAATTCTCAGCTTTCCAGCGCCCGCTTCGAGAAGTACCAATCGGTGACTTCGTAGTCGGACTGCATGCGCTTCTCGGCGTCCTCGATGGTCTGCGGCGGCGGGACGACGACCTTGTCGCCCTTCCGCCAGTTGGCCGGCGTGGCGCAGGCGTTGGCGTCGGCCGTCTGGAGCGCGTCGAGCGCGCGCACGATCTCGTCTATGTTGCGCCCGCAGGTCATCGGGTAGTAGATGAGCGCGCGCACCTTCTGCTGCGGGTCGATGATGAAGACGGCGCGGACGGTGGCGGTCTCGGAGGCCGACGGGTGGATGAGGCCGTACTTCTGCGAGACGCGCGTGTCGAGGTCGGCGACGACGGGGAAGTCAATCTTGACGCCGAAGTGGCCCTCGATGTTCCTGATCCAGGCGATGTGGGCCGGGACGGAGTCTATGGAGAGGCCGATGAGCTGCGCGTCGCGCTGGCGGAACTCGTCGGCGCGGCGGGCGAACTCGACGAACTCGGTGGTGCAGACGGGCGTGAAGTCGGCCGGGTGCGAGAAGAGCACGACCCACTTGCCCTTGAAGTCGGAGAGCTTGAGCATCCCGTGGGTGGACTTGGCCTCGAAGTTGGGGGCCGGGTCGTTGATGCGCGGCAGAGTGCCGGAGGCTTCCTGCGTCGGTGCTGTACTCATGTCTGTAAAACTCCTCTTTAGAGAGTCCGGGCGGGGTCGCAGTCCGCCCGCGGCAGAAAAGAGACGGGGCGGGCGACCCGCCCCCGGGATCACTTCAAAAACTTTCGGGCCGTTCGTGTGTGGCCCAAGCTTACACCAAATCGGCCGCATTTCAACATCGCGGGAGCAGTCACGGGTTCGGGCGGAGAGCAGGTCAGTGGCGTGCGCGGACACGACTTGGGCGGACTTGATTAGCTCTCAGGCCGCGG
>JALZHT010000694.1:0-1714 GCA_030860645.1 Acidobacteriota bacterium | reverse complement strand
GCTCGGATTGTCACGACCGAGCCGCGTCCGCGCACGCCACTGACAAGAACTTGACTATTTTATTCAGCGATTTTTGCCGCGCATCCAGCTTACACGATATAGTGCAAGGCGCGCTGTCTTTCACGCACGGTGCTGCGTTTTGCCGCTGGCCTTCGCCGGTAAAAGCGGCTAAATACAGCCCGTCCCGCGCTCCGCATCAACGCCTCGCTTGTGGCACAGACGTTGCAACCACACACGCGACGGCCATGTTGCGCCGCCGGCGAGAAACGCCATCGGGTGATTGGCCGACACGGGAGGATTGATATGACGATCAAGCACGGCAACAGGCTGGCCCTGCGGGCTACGAGCCTTCTGGTTCTCTTCGCATTCTTATTCGGCGCGATGGACATGACTTACGCGCAGCGCCGGCGCACGCGCCGCACGCGCCGGGCCGTGACGCGCGTCACCACCCCGCCCGTCCGCTACTTCACCGTCCCGGCCGACACGGTTTTGCGCGCCCGCATGGACACGCAGCTCAGCTCGAAGACGGCGCGCACCGGCGACCGCTTCTCGGCCACCGTCACCGAGCCGGTCTACGGCGGCGAGAGTGGCATCGAAGTGATCCCGGTCGGGAGCAAGGTGTGGGGCCGCGTGACCTCGGTCAAGCGCGCCGGACGCCGCTCGCCGGGCACCATCACCGTCAGCTTCAACCAGGTGCAGTTGCCTAACGGCTCGCGCCCCACGATCAACGGGTCGCTGTCGAGCCTCCAGGCCGACGACGTGAACGCCGACAACGAGGGCACGGTCGCGGGCCGGGGCAACCGTAAGCGCGACGCGGTCTTCATCGGCGGCGGCGCGGCGACGGGCGCGATCATCGGCGCGATTGCCGGCGGCGGCAAGGGCGCGGCCATCGGGGCCATCCTCGGCGGCGGCCTCGGCACGGGCGCCCGCGTCTACGAGCGCGAGGAGGACGCCGAGGTCAAGTCGGGCACCGAGTTCGGCGTCATCCTCAACCGCTCGGTCTCGCTGCCCGAGTTCAGGGCGCAGTAAAGATTAACGAGATCGGCCGCCCCCTCGCGGGGACGGTCGTATCGGAGGGGGCCCGCAAGCGAAGGGGAGAGCGCGGGCGGGCCCCCTACCGAAATTTGAGAGCCGACTGAAAGGTTATCCAAGGGTTCGGTCGCCCCTGTCAGGACGTAAGTGAGCGACCGCACAAGGAGAGGCCCGCTGCGAAGGGGAGAGCGCAGCGGGCCTCTTCTTTTTTGCCGCCGGCCGCGCCCGCCGTCAGCCGCGCCGTTTTCTTGAAAGGTAGCCGTCCAGCGACAGCCCGCCCGCGCCGTTGAAGAGCAGGAAGAGCGAAGAGAAGAGCATGCAGAGCGCGAGCCGCGCGGCGTCGAGCGGCGTGTTGAGGTGCGCGATGACGAGCGCCGCGACGAAGTTGATGACCATCAACAGCGCCGCCGGCCGCACGAAGAGGCCGAGCACGTAGAGGATGCCGCACGCGAACTGCGCGTACACCGACACGTGCGCGGCCAACAACGGCAGCGGCACTTTCCTCGCCGCCAGGAAGTCGCGGAACTCCAACATGCGCTCGTGACTGAACACGTTGTCCTGCGTCCCGTACACGAGCACGAACCCCACGACCAGCCTCACGAAGAAGGCCCCCTTCTCCTTATGCCTCTCGAAGAAACCGAAGCCCGGGATGTGTGACATCAGAAGACGCCCCGCGGAAGGA
>JALZHT010000693.1 GCA_030860645.1 Acidobacteriota bacterium | reverse complement strand
TGCTCGACGGGCGCGGCCGGGCGCTCTACTTCTCGCGCTCGCCCGTCCCTTTCCCGCGCGAGGCGGCGCGCCTGCACGGCTCGCTCGCGGCGGCGCTCGAACGCGACCCGGCGCTCCTCGCCACGTTCCGCAAGCACACGGGGCTTTACGCCTACCGCCGCGACTTCCTGTTAGAATACGCCCGCTGGCCCCAGACGGCGCTCGAACGCGCCGAATCGCTCGAACAACTCCGCATCCTCGAACGCGGCCACACGATTAAAGTCGTCGAGGCCGCCGCCCCCTCCGTCGGCGTCGACACGGAAGAGGACTTGCGGCGCGTGCGCGCCATCTTCGACGGCGCGGTTGCGGGTTCCGGGTTTCGAGTTTCGAGTTAAGACTTGTCATGGAGGTTGAGCTTCAAATCTCGAAACACAAACCCGCAACCCGCAACTCGAAACTCGAAACTTATGAGTGATTGGATCGGACTCGGCATCTTCGTGCTGGTGGTCGCGGGGGCGGTCGCGGGCCTTTCGTATCTGGGGAGGCCGCGGAAGCCGATGTCGAACGAGGAGTTCGAGCAGCGGGCGGCCGAGGCGCGCGGGACGATGAGCGCGGGCGTCGCCGGCCTGATGTACGCCTTGCAGAAGCTGATGAACCCGAAGGCGGCCGAGGCCGTCGAGGTGCAGAAGGATTTGCGCGCCGGCTACTACGACGACAAGGAGCACGCCGGCGAGGGCGACGACGAGCCGGAAGATAAAAGGTCAACCACGGAGACACGGTGAAGAATTTTAGATTCGCGATTTTAGATTTGCGATTGAAGGCGGCGCGCCCCTCGTCTTTCAATCGAAAATCAAAAATCTAAAATCAAAAATTTGAAGAGGGGAAGACGATGCCTAAATACATTTTCGTGACCGGCGGCGTGGTGTCGAGCCTCGGCAAGGGGCTGGCGGCCTCCTCCATCGGCTGCCTGCTGGAGGCGCGCGGGCTGTCGGTCTCGCTCATCAAGCTCGACCCCTACATCAACGTTGACCCCGGCACCATGTCGCCCTTCCAGCACGGCGAGGTCTTCGTCACCGACGACGGCGCGGAGACCGACCTCGACCTCGGCCACTACGAGCGCTTCACCAGCGCGCGGCTCTCGCAGGGGAACAACTGGACGACGGGGCGCATCTACCTCTCCGTCATCGAGAAGGAGCGGCGCGGCGACTACCTCGGCAAGACCATCCAGGTCATCCCGCACATCACCGACGAGATCAAGCGGGCCGTCCGCGCCGTCGCCGAGAAGGACGACCCGGACGTGGTCATCGTCGAGATCGGCGGCACGGTCGGCGACATCGAATCCCTGCCCTTCCTCGAAGCCATCCGCCAGATGGGGAACGAGGAGCGGCAGAGCGGCGAGAACGGCGCGCTCTTCATACACCTCACGCTCGTCCCCTACATCGCCGCCGCCGGCGAACTCAAGACCAAGCCGACGCAGCACTCGGTGCGCGACCTGCGCGAGATCGGCATCGCCGTCGACATCCTCCTGTGCCGCTCCGACCGGCCGCTGTCGCGCGACATCCGCTCGAAGATCGCGCTCTTCTGCAACGTCCGCGAGCAGGCCGTCATCGCCGCCGAGGACGTGGGCACCATCTACGAAGTGCCGCTGGCCTTCCACGATCAGGGGCTTGACGACCTCATCGTCGCGGAACTCGGCCTCAAGGAGCGGGCCGCGCACAGCGACCTGACGCGCTGGCGCGAGCTGGTCGCCACCGTCCGCGACCCGCCGGCCGGCTCCGTCACCGTCGGCATCGTCGGCAAGTACGTCGAGCTGGAGGACTCCTACAAGTCTCTGCGCGAGGCTTTGACGCACGGCGGCGTGGCGAACAGCGTGAAGGTCAACGTCCGCTGGGTCGAGTCCGAGAGTCTGATGGGCGACGACTACGAGGAGCGCCTGCGCGACTTCGACGCCATCCTCGTGCCCGGCGGCTTCGGCAAGCGCGGCGTGGCCGGCATGATCCGCGCCATCACCTACGCCCGCAAGTCGCGGACGCCCTACTTCGGCATCTGCCTCGGCATGCAGACGGCCGTCATCGAGTACGCGCGCAACGTCTGCGGCCTCGCGGGCGCGGACTCGACCGAGTTCGACCCGGAGACTCACTACCCGGTCATCTTCAAGCTGCGCGACCTGGTCGGCGTCGAGGAGATGGGCGGGACGATGCGGCTCGGCGCGTGGGAGTGCCGGCTCGCGGCGGGCAGCCTCGCGCGCGAGGTCTACGGCGACGCCCCCGAGATCAGCGAGCGCCACCGCCACCGCTACGAGTTCAACCCGGAGTTCCGCGAGCGGCTGGAGCGCGAGGGCCTGGTCTTCAGCGGCGTCTCGACCGACGGGCGCTTCGTCGAGATGGTCGAGCTGCCGCGCGAGGCGCACCCGTGGTTCCTCGGCTGCCAGTTCCACCCCGAGTACAAGTCGAAGCCGCTCGCCCCGCAGCCGCTGTTTGCATCTTTCGTCGCGGCCGCGTACCGTAACCGCATGCGCGACGAGACTTCCCTCGATGCCTCGCCCGAGGGCGAGACGCCCGAGGCCACGCGCGCGCAGGTGCTCGCCGGCGACGACTGAATTCCAGACGGAGGTGGATTGAAGATGAGCGAAGAATTGGGGCAGGGGACTTTCAACGCCGAGAAACTGGAAGAACCGCAAAGCCCGAACATGAAGATTCACGGCGAGCCGCCCCCCAGCTCGCCCCTGCCGGGCACCGAGAACCCCGACAGCGACACCGTCAACAACGAAGTGAACCCCAACACGGAATAAAAAGTTTCGAGTTTCGAGTTTCGAGTTAAATCAATTGTCTTTAAC
>JALZHT010000692.1 GCA_030860645.1 Acidobacteriota bacterium | reverse complement strand
CCCTCGACCAGCTTGAGCAGGCGCGGCGCGACGGGCCGGAAGCCGAGCTTGCGGTAGAACCAGAACGCGCCCGACTCCAGCCCCTCCTCGTTGAGGTGGCCGAGCTGGTACGGGTCGACGGAGAAGACCCGCGCGCCGAGCACCTGCCGGAACACTCTGAGGAGCCGCGCGTAGACCCACGCCGACTCGCCTTCGCGGAAGGTGTAGAACAGATTCAGCCCGGCCTCCGCGCGCTCGAAGAGCGTCAGGGCCTCGGCGTAGCCGCAGGGCACGCCGTTCTTAAAAAGCAGCGCGGCGTGGTAGGCGAGCGTCGGCAGGCGCTTCTCAGGCGGTACGCCCCAGAGGAAGATTTCGAGGCCGCGCCCCGCCCCGGCGCGCCGGACGGTCGCCGGGTCGCCGTGCGTGAAGCCGTGCAGCTCGCGGTAGCGCATCGCCATCGTCGCGCGCCCCGCGTCGAGCAGTTTCTCGCCCGCGCCCCGCGCCAGCCGTTCGACCGGCAGAGGCGTCTCGTCCTCCAACTGGCCTGCGAGCGACACGTCGCGGCGGGAGAGGAGCGGCGCGTGGTGGTAGAAAATCTCGCGCGGCGGGCGTCGCAGGCGCGTGCGCGTGAGCGGCGAGTCGCCGAGTTCCCAACGCACCCACAGCCTGAGCGAGTCGAAGAGCGCGGCCCGCTCCTCTTCCGAAGCCTCCAGGCGCTCGAAGCGGCGGAGCAGCCACGCGAGTTCACCCTGCCCGCGGGCTCGGGCCGCGCGCAGCCACTCGCGGAAGGGGAAGTAGCTCTCGACGTAGGCGTTCTCTTCGAGCAGCGGGAGGAAGCGCGGGAGCACGGCGGCCAACTGGCCCGCCTCCTCGTAGCCCTCCCAGTCGAGGCGGACGCGCGCGGGGAAGCGCGCGGCGAGCCAGCGCACGAGGTCGTAGCTGAAGAGGGCCGGGAAGGACGTGCCGGCGACGCCGGAGACTGCGGGCCGCTCCAACTCCGCGAGGTCTTCCGCGCCGGCCGCGCGGAGGCGTGCGACGCGCCGCTTGAAGGAGGAGAGGAGCCTTTCCGCCTGGCGGAGGAGCGCGGGGCTTTGCGGGTAGGCGCGCAGGAAAAGGAGCACTTCGTGGAAGCGGAGGAGGGAGGCGGCAGTTTTGAACTCACGCCGCGCGAGTTGCGCGAGGACGCCGCTCAGGCGCGAGTGTTCGCGTGCGCCGCCGGGGCGCTTCAGTCGTTCGAGTTCGTCGAGCAGTCGTTCGGTCGTCGGGGTCGGCACGCGCGCGTCCACACCAAGACAATTAAGAGTTAAAAATTAAGAATGAAGAATGAAGCAATGTCAATTCTTAATTCTTAATTTTTAACTCTTAATCGAAAGCGGCGGGGGCAGGCCGCCCTTCCCGAGGCGCGAGGAGACCGACGGTGGCGAGGTGTGTCGGTCTCGACTCGCGGGTCAGGAGGGGGGGCTTACCCCCGCCGCTTCCGTCAAAAGAGGGCGCGCGGGCGGCCTTCTAGGCCGGCCCCGCGCCTGCGCGTTAGTCTAACTGCGGCGTCGCCGCCGAGACCTTCGACGGGTTCAAGTCCTGGTTCGGCGCGGCGAGGCCGCGGTTGACGAGGACGCGGATTTCGGCGCGGCGGTTCTCGGCCCGCCCGTCGCGCGTCGTGTTGTCGGCCACCGGGTTCGCCGCGCCGAGGCCGTAGGGCGTCACGATGCGGCGCAGCGGGATGTTGTGGTTCTCGACCAGGTAGCGCACGACCGCCTCGGCGCGCTGCTGGCTGAGCCGCGTGTTGGCGGCCTTGTTGCGCGACTCGTAGGCGAAGCCCGTGACCTCGATGAGGTAGCCCTTGGCGCTCTGCGCGAAGGCGGCGACCTCGTCAATCTGCTTCTTGGCGGCGGGCGTCAGCACGGCGCTGCGGTTGCGGAAGTTGACGTTGATGCTCTGCTGCGGCGTGAACTCGTCGAGCGAGCTGATGCGGTCGTTGGCGACCCGCACGCCCTCGACCGCGCGGTCGGCCGTCTCCTGCGCCGCGACCGCGCCGCCGCCCGCCGCGTTCGCGATGGCGGACAACTCATCCACCTGCCCCGACATCCGCTGCGCGTTCTGCTCGACCTCGCCCAGCCGGCCCTCGGCCTGTCCGACGCGGTTCTCGACCGGCACGACGTTGGCCTCGACCGTGCGCGCCGTCCGCAGGTCGCGGTCGTCGAAACGAATCTTCTCGGCGACGAGGTTGCCCGAAGAGTCGCCGCGGCCTTCAACTTCGAGGTTGAGGCCGCGCATGATGGCCGTCAGCCCCTGGCGCGAGCCGCCGCCGAAGAAGCCGCCCTTCGTCTTGACGCTCGTCTGGTCGTTCAGCACGACGGTCGTCTGCGCGCCCGAGACGGCGTCCTGCACGACGAAGCTGTCCGAGCCGCGGCTGACGACGAAGCCCTTGAGTTTGGTCTTCTGCCCCGAAGGCACCGAGGTGCGGGCGGGCGCGGAAGTGCTCGTCGTGCTCTGGGCGAGGGCCGCGGGCGCGAGCGCGACGGCCAGCACGCCGGCCGCCACGAAGGTTCGGAGTGTCACGGAAATTTTCATGATCGGGTTCCTTTCATCCATGTAGATTCCTGATTCACTGCGACCTTGAGACAAGCGGCGTCTTAAGCGAGGCGACTGTTAAGACAATTGTCGGGGCAGTGATGGTTCGGGAGAACATACCCGCAAAGGCGGCCCGCGGTGGTTGCGATTAGCTTGCGAGGGGGTTGCAAAAAGCAGTGGACAGTAGTCAGCAGACAGTAGAAAACCTTCGCCGGCGGGCGTTGACCGCCTCCGCATCGACGCCCGCCGGCGGAGGTTTTTGCTACCGTCTAC
>JALZHT010000085.1 GCA_030860645.1 Acidobacteriota bacterium | reverse complement strand
CACGGCCGACCTCTCGGCCGTCACCAACAACTTCACCCTCGCCTTCTGGGTCAACCCGCGCTCGCCGCACCAGGTCGACGCGCAGACGACGAGCGGCACGGGCGGGGGGGCCGGGCAGCGTTACGCCGTCTGGCCGAAGCACGGCGGCGACTGGGGCGCGGGCCACGCCGGCGCGGGCGTCTCGGTCGGCACCAACGGCGTCAGCGTCTACGAGCACGCCGGCGGCTACCTGCCGGCGCCGCTCGTGTATCAAGGGACACTGAGTGGGTGGACGCACGTCGCCGTCATCTACGAGAACAGACAGCCGCGGCTCTACCTTAACGGTAAGCTGGTGAAGACCGGGGTAACCAGTCCCAAGAGCTTCGTCCACGCGCAGACGAGCAACCTGGGCGGGGCGGTCTACGGCTACTTCGACGGGGCGATGGACGACGTACGCGTCTACGACCGCGTGCTGTCGGCCACCGAGGTCGCGTCCCTCACCTCCACGCTCTCCGCCCATTGGCAGTTCGACGAGGGTTCGGGGGCGAGCGCCGCCGACTCTACGGGCAACGGCAACATGGGGACAATCAGCGGGGCCGCGTGGTCTGTGGGGAAGTTCGGACCCGGCGCGCTCAGTTTCGACGGTGTCGATGACCGGGTGAGCGTCGCCAGCACGGCGGGGCTCTCGGACGTCACCAACAACTTCACGCTCGCCTTCTGGGTCAACCCACAGTCCACCCACCAGATTGACTCTCAAACCACGGCGGGTGCCGGCGGCGTCTCGGGGCAGCGGTACGTCTTCTACCCCAAGCACGGCGACGGGTGGGGCGCTGGGCACGCCGGGGCCGGCGTCTCCGTCGGCACTAACGGCGTCAGCGTCTACGAGCACGCGGCCAGCTACATGCCTTCGCCGCTGGTATACCAAGGAACGCTCTCGGGCTGGACGCACGTCGTGGTGGTTTACGAGAACCGCCGGCCCAGCCTCTACGTCAACGGGGCTCTGGTGAAGACCGGGCTGACCAGTCCCAAGAGCTTCGTCCACGCGCAGACGCACGACCTGGGCGGGTACACCGGCGGCTACTTCGACGGCTTGATGGACGACGTGCGCGTCTATGACCGTGTGCTGTCTGCGACCGAGATCACATCACTCACCTACACACCCTCGGCCCACTGGGAGTTCGACGAGGGCGCGGGCACCAGCGCCTCCGACTCAACCGGCAGCGGCAACGCGGGGACGATCAGCGGGCCGGCCTGGGCCTCGGGGAAGGTCGGCCCTGGGGCGCTCAGCTTCGATGGAGTCGACGACCACGTGAGCGTCACTAACACGCCCAGCCTCTCGGCCGTCACCAACAACTTCACCCTGGCCTTCTGGGTCAACCCGCACTCGGTTCACCAGTTCGACCCGCAGGCGACGACCGGCGTCGGCGGCCTGTCCGGGCAGCGTTACGTCGTCTACCCGAAGCACGGCGGCGACTGGGGCGCGGGCCACGCCGGGGCCGGTGTCTCGGTCGGCACCAACGGCGTCAGCGTCTACGAGCTTGCCGCCAGTTATATGCCCGCCACGCTCGTCTACCAGGGGGCGATCTCGGGCTGGACGCACGTCGCGGTCGTCTACGAGAACCGCCAGCCGCGGCTCTACCTTAACGGTAATCTGGTGAAGGCCGGACTGGTCAGCCCGCAGAGTTTCATCCACGCGCAGACGAGCAATCTGGGCGGGGCGTCCGGCGGCTACTTCGACGGCTTGACGGACGACGTGCGCGTCTACGACCGTATCTTGCCGGACGCCGAGATTGTTTCCCTCACCTCGCTGGCGCGGGTCAACGTCGCGCTCTCCGCCAATGGCGGGGCGGCCGCGGCCTCCTCGACCTTCGACGCCGCCCGCTCCGCGCCAACCGCCATCAATGGCGACCGCCGCGGCCGGCACTGGGGCGCGGGCCCCGCGACGACGGGCGGCGGCTGGACGGACGCGACGCCGAACGTCTTCCCCGACTGGCTGGAAGTCACCTTCGCCAGCGCCGAGACCATCGGGGAGATCGACGTCTACACCGTCCAAGATGCCTACCAGACCCCGGAGGAGCCGACCGCGGAGATGACGAACACGCTGTACGGCCTCACCGCCTTCGAGGTGCAGTACTGGACGGGTTCGGCGTGGGCGGCCGTGCCGGGCGGCGTCGTGGCGGGCAACAATAAGGTCTGGCGGCGCTTCACCTTCGCGCCCGTCACGACGCGGAAGATCAGGGTGGTGGTGACGGATACGCCCGACGCCTACAGCCGCGTCGTCGAGGTCGAGGCGTGGCGCGCCGCCGCGCCGCAACCCGCGCTGGGCACAGGACTCACGGGGTATTACTTCGACAACCCCGACCTCACCAACCACAAGCTGACGCGGACGGACGCGTCCGTAAACTTCTCCTGGGACCTCGCCGCCCCCGCCCCCAGCGTCGGGGCCGAGGAGTTCTCGGTGCGTTGGACGGGCGTCGTCGTGCCCCGCCACTCGGAGACTTACACCTTCTACACGACGACCGATGACGGCGCGCGGCTGTGGGTGGATGGGCGGCTCGTCATAGACAAGTGGCAGGATCAGGGCACGACCGAGTGGTCGGGGCAGGCGGCGCTCGTCGCCGGGCGCGAGTACGACATCCGGATGGAGTTCTACGAGCGGTGGCACGGGGCCATCGCCAAACTCTCCTGGTCGAGCCCGAGCCAGCCCAAGGAGGTCATCCCGCAGGGCCGACTCTACCCTTGCTGGAAGACGGCCGAGCAGTTCACCCGCGACTTCCACTTGGGGGCTTTGGGGAGGCAGCCGACGGCCGCAGAGCTTCAGGAGTGGCAAGCTCGCCTCGGCGCGGCCCCCGACTTCGCGTCGCTGGAGGGCGAGGCGCGGGCGCTGGGCGCGGAGGTCTTCGACTCGGCGGAGTACGCCGGCCGCAACCGGACTGACCGCGAGTTCGTCTATGATCTCTACTGGAGCTACTTGCAGCGTGGGCCTGACCAGGCCGGGTGGGACTCCCGAACCTCGCAGGTGGCGACGGCCGGCCGCGCGGGCGTCCGCGAGGCGCTCGCCGGGGAGGACGAGTTCGCGGAGAAGCTCCGGCGGCTGTGCGGGGTCTCGGCCTCCGACCCTTCGGCCGGGAACTGGGGCTATAACTTTTCGGCGGCGCGCGCCGCCCCTGTGAATCGCACGGGTAACACCGACCCTTACTCGCGCAACTTCAGTTGGAGCCTACCGCTCGTGAGCCTGCCCGGCCGAGCCGGCCTCGACCTGGGGCTGTCTCTCAGCTACAACTCGCTGGTCTGGACGAAGGACGGCTCTGGAATAGCCTTCGACGCCGACCGCGGCTTCCCCTCCCCCGGCTTCCGCCTCGGCTTCCCGGCCGTCCAGCCGAGGTTCTACAACCCGCACATCCAGCAGGACGGGCAGCCGGCGCGCTACTCTTACCTGCTCATCACGCCTTCGGGCGGGAGGGTTGAACTGCGGCAGGTCGGCGCCTCGAACGTCTACGAGTCGGCCGATTCGTCCTACCTGCAACTGACCGACCAGGGCGGCTCGCTGGCGCTGCTCTCGGCCGACGGCACGCGACTGAGCTTCTCGCCGCTCGACGGCGAGTACAAGTGCGTGGAGGTCAAAGACCGCAACGGCAACTACATCACGGTAAGCTACGCCTCAGACGGGCAGGTCTCGACCGTCGTCGACACGCTGGGCCGCACCGTCACCTTCAACTACGACGCCAACCGGAACCTCGTCTCGATCAGCCAGCCGTGGCGGCGCGCGGACGGGACGGGCAGCGACCCGCACCTGTACGCGACCTTCGGCTACAAGACCCTGACGCTCCAGCCCGCCTTCTCGAACCTGTCAGTGGTCGGCGCGGCCCCCGGCGCGACCATCCCCGTCGTCGAGCGCGTCGGGTTAGACGATGGCTCCCACTACAAGTTCGAGTACACGGCGTGGGGCCAGGTCTGGAGGATCACGCACTACGCGGCCGACAGCGCCGCGGCGGGCGTGCCGAACGACGCCCATCCGCTCTCTGTCGTCGAGTACAATGTGCCTGGTTGGCGTGGCACCGCCGCGCCGGCGCAGGCCGACTGCCCGCGCTTCACCGAGCGTCGGGACTGGGCCGAGAACTGGAACGGGGATGAGGGCGACAGGGTGGTGGCCGACGCCGAGCAGGCGGTGACGAGTTACTCGCCGTGGGCGGCGGGCCTCGCCTCGTGCCAGGTGACGCTACCCGACCGCACGACGGTGGTGAAAGAGACGTACGGCGCGGGCTGGCGCGAGGGGTTGACCACTCAGTCGGAGGTCTTCGCGCTCGCGTCGCCGGGCGCGGCTCTGCCCGCGACGCCAAAGAAGAAGACCGTCACGACCTGGGAGCAGGACGACGCGGCGCTGGCATACGCGGCGAACCCGCGCGTGGCGGAGACGAACGTCTACGACGACGCCGGCAACCGCCGACGGATGCGGGTCGAGTACCTGACGGCCGCGGAGTCCCCTTTCCGCCTGCCGAAGAAGACCTACGAGTATCAGGCAAACGCGACGACCGTGTGGCGGCGCTCCGAGATCAAATACAGGGCGGACAGCGTCGCCGCGGGCGGGGCCTACACGAGCCTGCGGGTCATCGGGCTCGTCTCGGAGCGGCTCCTCTACGGGCTCGACCCGTACATGGGCGCCGAGAAGCTGCTCTCGAAAGTGACCTACGCCTACGACGAGGGCGGCGCCTACCTCGTCAGCCCCGTCAACACCGCCGGCACGGCCGTCAACCCCGTCCGACACGACCCCGCCTACGGGACTGCCTTCGTGCAGGGGCGCGGCCTCGTGACGGGCGTGCGCCGCTGGGACGCGGAGTTCCCCACGGACCAGACCAAGTCCGTGGAGAGCGAGGCGGGCTACAACACGGCCGGCGCGGTCGTCTTCACGACCGACCCGTCCGGCCACAAGGTGACGGTGGACTACGCCGACAGGTTCTCGGACGGGGTGGTCAGGAGCACCTTCGCCTACCCGACGGCCGCGGCCGACCCCGACCAGTCGGCGCTCGCGGCGCCGAAGCGGGCGCTCACCACCTACGACTTCGACCGCGGGCTGGTAACGAAGACCCGCGACCTGAAGGACTCGGAGCGGGCGTTCGCCTACGACGCGGCCAACCGGCTGAAGGAGGCGGCGACGCTCACGAACGGGGCGAAGACACACTTCGAGTACCCGGCCAGCATGGCCTACGTGCACACCTACTCCAAGGTGGACGCGGACAAGCCGGAGGGCCACGCGTGGCAGATCCTGGACGGCGCGGGGCGCGTCATCGGCGCGTCCTCGGACCACCCCGGGAGTGTCGGCGGCTACCGCGGGCAGGAGACCTTCTACGACGTGCGGGGCCGCGCCTTCAAGCAGTCGAACCCGACCGAGGTCGACGGCGCGTGGGCCCCGCAGGGTGACGACGCGGCCGGCTGGCGCTACACCTCGCTGTCCTTCGACTGGCAGGGCCGCCCCCTGCGCCTGACCAACGCCGACGGCACCTCCCGCGACTTCCTCTACGCGGGGTGCGGGTGCGCCGGCGGCGAGGTCGTCGTCGCCAGGGACGAGGTCGGGCGGCGGCGGAAGACCGTCTCGGACATCCTGGGGCGGGTGACGAAGGTGCAAGACTTGACCGCCCAGGCCACGACCGCGGCGCTCTCCCACGCGGCGGACGGGAGTGACGTCTACCGCACGGCGACTACCATCTACAACATGCGCGACCAAGCGGTCGAAACCCAGGCGCACGCCGGCGCGGCGCAGGCCGACGCGACGAAGATTCAGAAGACCCTGCACACCTACGACGGGCACGGCCGGCTCAAGAGCAGCAAGGCCCCCATCCAGACGCGCGCCACCGCCTACCAGTACAACGCCGACGACACCCTCTGGAAGGTGCTCACGCCGCGCGAGGCGGCGGGCGACGCGGCGCAGGACGTGACCACCACCTTCACCCGCAACGCCCGCCACCTCGTGCGGCGCGTCGAGCACGCCGTGCCGGCCGGACTCTCCAACCCGGCCGCCCCGGACTACGTCGCGCCGGCCCCGGCCGTCGAGTTCGATTACGACGCGGCGGGCAACCGGCTGTGGATGACCGACGGGCTGGGGAGGGTCGACTACACCTTCGACGCGCTCTCGCGCCTGCGCTCGGAGGCGCGCACCTTCAACGACCCCGAGAACCCGGCGGTCGCCGGCGTCGCCAAGTCGCTCTCGTACGATTACAACCTAGCGGGCGGCTTAAAATACATCGTGGACCCGGCCGGCGTCCGCATCGACTACTCTTACGACGCGGTCGGCCGGCTGACGGGCGCGGTCGGCGCGGGCACGCTCTACGGCGGGGTCAACAACTACGCCGCGGGGGTGCGCTACCGGGCGTGGGGGGCGCTCAAGGAGCTGACCTACGGCAACGGGCGCACCCTCGCGCTCCAATACAACGAGCGCCTCCAGGTGTCGCACTACGAGGTGCCGGGCGTGGCGGCCATGGAGTTCCAATACAGGACGCCGAACGGCACCGCCAACGACAACGATGGCCGCGCCAAGTTCATGCGCGACCTCATGGCTACCGGCAGCAGGTTCGACCGCGCGTACACGTACGACGCGGTGGGGCGGCTGACGAAGGCCGTGACCGGGCCGGAGGCGCGCGGCGGGGCCGACACCGGCGAGAGGCCCTTCCGGCAGACCTACGCCTACGACGTGTGGGACAACCTGATCGAGCGCGTCGGGCGGCACTGGAGCCAGGGCGCCGGGTCGCTTCTGGCGACGCTCACCCCGGCGACCGGGCGCAACATCAACTGGACGTACGACGCGAGCGGCCGGCCCACGCACCAGGAGTCCTTGCGGACCACCTACGACGCGGCCGGGCTTGTGTCGCGGACGCAGGACACGGAACCGCGGGCGGGCTTCGCGGCCGGGCTGACCATCAGGGCCAGCTACGGCGGCGACGGGCTGCGGGTCAAGCACGTCGAGAACGCGACGGCGAAATACTACGTGCGCTCCTCGGTGTTGGGCGGCCAAGTCGTCACGGAACTCGACGGCTCCGGGCAGTTCGTGCGCGGCTACGTCTACCTCGGCGGGTCGGTGCTCGCCAAGCAGGAAGCCGGCGCGGTGACGTGGCTGCACCGCAACCCGGTGACGGGCAGCGAGACGCGGACGGGGGCGGGCGGCGCCGGCGCGGGCCGGAGGACGGAACTTGACCCGCTCGGCGTCGACCAGGGCAGCTTCGACTGGTACTTGCTCAATACCCGGCCCGAGCGGGACTCCGAGCAGATGGGCAACCGCTACAGCGAGCCGTCGAGCCTGGATTTCGGGTGCGAGATCGATGGCCTCCCCGGCTCGTGCGACCTCGCCGGCAGGATGCTACGCAGCGGGGCCGGCGTCGTCTGCCCGCCCGGCGGCTGCGGGCCGCGAAGTTTCACCGACCCGCACACGGGCCGCCGTGTGTTAAGGCCGCTGACCACCAACCGGGACACGGGTGAGTTGGGTTATAATGTCCCGGTCTTCGGGAGCGTTGACAGACGTGTCATCGGGGCGGATGACCCGACATCGAACAGCGGGCTGGTGCGCGTCATCGGCCACCGGTGGGTGGGCGCTGGCGGCGATTCCTCGTTCCCGGAGATAGCTTCGTTGATGTGGCTGCCGGGGCCGCAGAATCTTACACCACCGGATTTTGTCCGTGATTTCTACAAGTATTATCAAAAACGACTGGCCCGGTGCATTTGGAGGATTTTCAGTAAAAATGCATTAGGCGACCCATCAAACGTGCCTAGCCTCTTAGAACGTCAGACCATAAGAAACGCCCCCGCTGTTGACATGAGTAAAACGTTCAGCCAGCTTGGAGGGGCATGGGGATCAGTTGGTAATGATGACTTGTCCCGTGGGCGGTATGGAACAGTCAATATCGCTTCAAACATTAATGAGAGGAATGTCGGCGACTTCGGAGTAGTGCTAACAAGACATCAGATGCAAATTGTCACTTATGGTCATGAACTCGGTAACGTGCTCATTGGCAGGATACTTGGTGATGTGATCAGTGCCACTCGGGAGTATGGAAGTCCGACAGGCGGAGTTAATCCTACCCCGGCAAATCCTCACAATGATGCTGACCAAGACCCAGGAGCGAGGCTGGAGCATTGCTTGTTCTGGGAGGATGGAGCACCGAACGTTACGAAGATAAGATAAAGGCAGTTACGAATGACTAGACCATTCACAGTTCTCTGGATTTTCATGGGCTTTCTCTGCCTTACAGGATGCACGCGGCCAGAGACAATCGTCCACTCAATCGAACCAGGTGTAGCGAAGGTAAGGGGCAAAGAAGCGGTTGAATATGCTGTCTATGCCGCGCTTATCAAGGAGATGTATGTGGAAGATAAAATTAAGATGATAGCTATTAGGGAGCACACCGCGTTGCATCCTATGGTAGGCGACGGCCTGCTTAAAGAACTTGAACGGGTACGGCAAAAAATGCCCGCTGTATCGCAAGAAATGGTTGATAATTTTATCGAAGAGAATAAGCATTCTCGCCCTTTAGAGAATGCTTTCAATCTCAGTGTTCCCTCTGTCTTAATTGGTGAGAAAGAATATGAAGAAATTTTTCAAGACGCTGATGGTTGGCAGACGTTTTACAGGAAGTATCCCGCCTCCCAAGGATTAATGACGCTTTCAAAAGTTGGGTTCAATAGTGTAATGAATCAGGCGTTGGTGTACGTGGGTAATCAACACGCCGGACTAGGCGGCGCGGGGTACTACGTGTTGCTTTCGATGGAGAATGGTGCTTGGATTATCCAAGACAAATCTGGCGCGTGGATTTCTTAATACCAATAGATCGCTAAAAGTTACGCCCGGCCAGCGGCCCGTTCGCCGCGCCGGGCGTTTCATTGCCGGCTTTGCTCGTGCCGCGAGACGAGTGCCGAGACGGCCCGACAATATGCTCTTGCTGTCGACGGGGCAGGCGTGACACTTCTTCAAAGACCTGCCGCATCTTGCCGATCTACTACGTGCGCTCCTCGGTGTTGGGCGGCCAAGTCGTCACGGAACTCGACGGCTCCGGGCAGTTCGTGCGCGGCTACGTCTACCTCGGCGGGTCGGTGCTCGCCAAGCAGGAAGCCGGCGCGGTGA
>JALZHT010000084.1 GCA_030860645.1 Acidobacteriota bacterium | reverse complement strand
ACTCTTATGCGCCGGGCTGCCCGCTAATTATCTGCTATGAAATTTAGAGCACCGTGGCGCGTCCGAGTCCGGCAATTCTGTTATTTCAGATGTACTCGCCCGGCCTACGGGTACCGGACGACGGCTGGCCCCGACTCGGGCAGCGGGATGAACTCCGTCTCGTCAGGCACGGGTGCGAAACGGCCCGCCTTCCAGTCCTCCTTCGCCTGCTCTATGCGCTCGGTCGAACTGGAGACGAAGTTCCACCAGATGTGGCGGCGGCCGTCCATCGGCTCCCCACCGAGCAGCATCAAGCGCGCGGGGGAGGACTCTGTCGCTTCGAGCGTCACCTCCGCCCCAGGCTTGAAGACCATGAGTTGACCCGCCTCGAAGGCCCCGCCGCCTGAGAGCGAGACCGCCCCTCCGACGACGTAAGCCGCGCGCTCCTCGTGATCCGCCGGGAGGGGAAGCACTGCTCCCCCCTCCAGCTCCGCGTCCGCGTAGAACATCTCCGAGAGCGTCCTGACGGGCGAGCGCGCTCCGTAAAGAGCGCCGGCGATGAGGCGCACGCGCTTGCCCTCTCCCTCGACGACCGGCAACTCGCCCGCGTCGTGGTGGGCGAAGGCGGGCTCGCTCTCCTCCTCCTTAAGGGGAAGCGCGACCCACGATTGAATGCCGAAAAGGTCCGAGCCGGCGGACCTCATCTCCGGCGGGGTGCGCTCCGAGTGCGCGATGCCGCTCCCGGCGGTCATCCAGTTGACCTCGCCGGGACGGATCGCCTGCACGGTGCCGAGGCTGTCTCGGTGCAGGAGTTCGCCCGCGAAGAGGTAGGTCACCGTGGCAAGCCCGATGTGCGGGTGCGGGGCGACGTCTAACCCGCGGCCGGCAGACAGGACCTCCGGCCCCATCTGGTCTAAGAAGATGAAAGGGCCGACCATGCGCCGCCGCGCCGAGGGCAGAACGCGCCTGACCTTGAAGCCGTCAACGAGGTCGCGGACGCGCGTCACGACGACCGTCTCCAGCGCCGGCGGGAGCGGGCCCGACCGTTTTTGTGTTGGCTACGCCGAGAGAGTTCAGGGAGAAGTGACAACTGCCGCGACGGCCGACGCCCCTTGCTGACCGGATGCTTTTTCCTTCCCTCCTTGGCGGCAGAGACGAGAACACGCCTTCGGGCCGAACCAAGCTCGGCCGAAGGCGTGTTCTATTACTATAGAATAGCCCTACCCACTAACCACGATCAGGCCAGGTCGAACAGGATCACTTCGCTGTCGTCGCCGGCCCGGATCGTCAGCGTGCTCTCATCGCTGACCGCCGCCCCGTCCCCGGCGCCGAGCCCGGTCCCGTTCAGCTCGACCGTGCCCTTGACGACTTGGAGCCAGGCGTGGCGGCCCGGTTCGAACCGGTGCTCGACGGCCTCGCCGCCTTTCAGCAGCGCGTTGTAGACCGACACATCTTGGTGAATCTTCAGAGACCCCTCGCGTCCGTCGCGCGAGGCGACGATGCGAAGTCGCCCGGACTTCTCCTCGGGCGCGAACAGCTTCTGCTCGTAGCCGGGGAGGATGTTCTCGGCCTCGGGCAGGATCCAGATCTGGTAGAAGTGGACCGGCTCGGTCTGTGAGGCGTTCATCTCGCTGTGACGGACGCCCGTGCCCGCGCTCATCCGCTGCCATTCGTTCGGGCGGATCACCTCGCCGTTGCCCATGCTGTCGCGGTGCCCGAGCCCGCCCGAGACGACGTAGGAGAGTATCTCCATGTCGCGGTGGCCGTGCGTGCCGAAGCCCTGGCCGGGGGCGACGCGGTCCTCGTTGATGACACGCAAGGCACGGAAGCCCATGTGGCGCGGGTCGTAGTAGCCGCTGAACGAGAACGTGTGCCGGGTGTTGAGCCAACCGTGGTTGCCGCCCCCGCGTTCGTTTGCAGGTCTGATGGTAATCATCGTCTCACCTCTTTCCGTCAGGGGCTTGGAAGCGCGATCGCTTACACCCTGACCTTCGTCTTCGTTAAATCGATAATGCGCGGCCCGCTCACACCCCGCGCGCCCTCGCTCGGCCCGCCTGCAAGGCCCCTCACCTATTCTTCGATGACCGCCGAAGTGCGCCCCCACCTTCCGGCGAAGACGAACTCCCCGGTCTCCCGCCGAGTGCGCGGCGCCCTCGCCCTCGCACGCAAACCCTCGGGCAGGTCTTCCGGGTCGCCCGGGTAGCCGATGGCGATGGCCGCCACCGGCTCGTAGCCCTCGGGTATCGAGAACTCCTCGCGCGCCCGGGCGGCGTCGAAGCCACCCATCTGGTGGACTCCCAGCCCGAGCGCCGTGGCCTGGAGGGCAAGGTGGGCCGTCGCCTGCCCGACGTCGTGGAGCGCGTGCCTGTTCGGCGCGCCGTTCGCGTCGTAGGTGAGCTTGGCAACGGTCAGCATCAGCACCGGCGCTTTACCGGCCCACAGCGCGTTCGCCGGGGCTATACAGCCGAGGAGCCGCTCGTACTCCGCCGGGTCTTCCTTCCTGGCCACGATGAAGTGCCAGGGCTGCTGGTTGTAGCTGGACGCGGCCCAGCGTGCGGCCCCCAGCAGGCTCCGCAGTTCCTCTGGCCCTACGGGGCGGTCTGAGTAGGCCAGCGGGCTCCGCCGTTCTCTAATCAGGTCGTGTACCGGAACCTCAGTCGCGATGAGCGTAGACATAATCAAAGCACCCCTTTTTCGTATCTGCCGGCCTGCTTCACGCGGGCTGCGGCCCTGGCGCCGTTACCGGCCCGCGGCCTTCGGCGCCGGCTTCACGGCCTCAAGCTGAAGCTCAATCGTGACCTCGTTACCGATGTCGAGCCCGCCGCCCTCTAGGGCCTGGCCGAAGGTGATGCCGTAGTCGCGGCGGTCGAGCTTCGTCTGCGCCTGGACGCCGAAGCGCGTGTTGCCCCACGGGTCTTTGATCGCGCCCGTGACAGCGAACGGGAGCGCCACCTGCTTCGTCACGCCCTTGAGCGTGAGGTCGCCGTGCAGGACGTACCCGTCTTTGCCCGTGCGCTCGACGCGCTTGCTCTTGAAGGTCATCTCCGGGAACTTCTCCACGTCGAAGAAGTCGGCCGTGCGCAGGTGCTTGTCGCGCGGCTCCACGCCGGTGTCGATGCTCGCGACCTTCGCCGAGAACTCGACCGAAGACTTAGTGACGTCGCGCTCGTCGTAGCGGATCGTGCCCTTGAAGTCCTTGAAACGGCCCTCGACCCAGGCGATCTCCAGGTGTCGGATCGAGAACCCAATGATGCTGTGCGCCGGGTCGATGTTGTACTCGCCGCCAGGCACGGGCGCGTAAGCGACCTTCTCCTGCGTGCCGGCCGCCCACGAAGCTGCGCCCCCGACGAACGGCGCCGCCATGACGGCCGCCAGCATCGCGGCCAGGACTGCGTTCCTCACTCTTCTCATCTGTCTCTCCTTCTGGCTCTCGCCGTCTCCGGTTCGGTTTTACACGGCGCGGCTGGTAAACATTGCGTTATAACTGTTATCGTTATAACAAACATCAGGGCAAAAAATTAACCCGGCTCGTTCCGTGCGGCCTTTAGTAGCTTACCTAGCGTCGCCAGTTGCTTCTCGCCCAAGTGGCCCAACTGCCTGCGGTGGATATGCGCGACCGGCCCGTCGAGCTCGGCGAGCACCCGCAGGCCCTCGTCCGTGATGCGCGTCACCACGCGGCGGCGGTCCGCGGCCTCGCGCCCCCTGGAGATCAGCCCCCGCGCTTCCAGGCGGTCGAGCAGCCTTGTGACGTCCGAGTCCTTGGTCACCATCCGCTCGCCGACCTCCGTGCACGAGGCGCCGGCTTCGCCCGCGCCGCGCAGAATTCTGAGCGCGTTGTACTGTGTCGGCGTGAGGTCCGCTGCGGCGAGCGTCTCGGCTACGCCGCGGGAGAGCCGCTCGACCGTGCGCAGCATGCTCAGGTAAACGTCTTCCTCGCGGCCGCCTGCGGGCACCGCCCGCCTCACCTCTTTTTGAGCCTTCGCGGTCACGAGAGGTAATATACTCGTTATAACGATAATTGTCAAGGGGGAGAATTCGCGTCGCTCAGCCGTCTAGCTAAATTCTCCGCCCGACCTGAAAATAGCCCTACGCATACCTGCACCGCGCAGCGAGCAGTCCGGTTGCCGTAGCGGTGTCCAGGTCGGCCACCAGCAACCCTTCTTTGCCGTACGGTTGCCACGCCAGCACCGTCCCGTCCGGCCGCACCACCGCAGACGTTGTCGGCGATCCGTCGCTCGCGCAGTTGACGCTCGCGAAATAGCAGCCGTTCTCGGCGGCGCGGCACAACATCGCTTTCTCGTGAAACGTGTTCATCGGGTCGGCGAAGGTCTTCGGGTGGTATCCGCCCGGTTCGGCTTCGTGGAAATGAGGATGGAACACCAGGTGCGCGCCTCGCCGGGCGGCCCAGCGAACTGTCTCGGGATAGCGCCATCCCTCGTGGCAGATCGCCACGCCGAACGTCAGCGGGCCGACCCGGAAGCACTGGCGCTCGGTACCCGGCGAGTAGAGGCTCTCTTCCGACGGGTCGAGCTGAACCTTGTCCTGGAAGCCGGCGGTCCTTCCGTCTCGATCGATGACGAGCGCCGTGATCCGCGGCGCGCCGTCGACCAGCCGCTCGGTGCCAAGCACGACCGCGACGTTCGCCGCGGCGGCCGCCGCGGCGATGGCGGACCAAGCACGCTCAAGGAACGCGGCATCAGGCGGCGGCACCGTCTTGCCCGGCGCACGATAGCCGGGAACGTAGCATTCTGGAAAGCAGACGATGAGTGCCTTCTCGACGGATGCCTGCACGATGGCCCCTTGCGCCAGCGCGACGGACTCGTCCGGCGTCGTCGCGCATCTGATGTTGGCTAGTGCGATTCTAACGGTACTCATGTGGATGCTGAGATGGTTGGGCGTCGGGGATCGGTCCGCGAATCGCTAGGCACTTGGGCGCGTAGTGGCCGCACTTGAAGGGCGAGGAATTCCGCTTCATGTAAAGTCCTGATAAGACCTGCTTGAAGAGCGTGAGGGGCGGATTATAACTGAACCGCGGTTTTTGCAACAGAACCCGCCGGAGCGTGAGGCCGCGGAGTCGCGAGCCTTTAACGAATACCTCGAGGTGACACAGGCTTTCCGCCGGGTAACGTCTGCCGCCCGCCGCGGTCAGCCGGAAGGGCGAGAGGATCTTCCTATGAGTGAAGGCTACGTGCTGGCCATCGACCAGGGGACGACCGGGACGACCGTGCTCATCTTCGACCGGGAGGTGAATATCAGGGGGAGGGCCTACTCGGAGATCACGCAGCACTACCCCAGGCCCGGGTGGGTCGAGCACGACCCGGCGGAGATATGGAAGGTCACCCTGAAGGTGGTTGCCGACGCCCTTGCCGGCGCGGGGGTTGAAGCCCGCGAGCTGCGGGCCGTCGGGATCACCAACCAGAGGGAGACCACAGTTCTGTGGGACCGGGCGACGGGGGAGCCGGTCGCCAACGCCATCGTCTGGCAGGACAGGAGGACGGCCGGCCTGTGCGACCAGTTAAAGGCGCGGGGGCTGGAGGAGGACGCGCGAGCGCGCACCGGCCTCATCTTCGACGCCTACTTCTCCGGCACGAAGGTGAAGTGGCTTCTGGACCAGAGCCCGGGGTTGCGGGAGCGAGCGGCGGATGGCCGAATCGCATTCGGAACCATCGACTCCTGGCTGGTGTGGAACCTGACGGGTGGGCGCGCCCACGTGACCGACTACTCGAACGCCTCCCGGACGCTCCTCTATAACATCCACGGGCTGCGGTGGGACGAAGAGCTGTTGGAGCTGCTCGGCATCCCGGGGGCGATGCTGCCGGGGGTGAACTCCTCCTCGCACGTCCACGGGTACACGGACCCGCGGGTCTTCTTCGGCCGGAGCGTCCCCATCGCCGGCATCGCGGGCGACCAGCAGGCCGCCCTCTTCGGCCACGCCTGCTTCGACGAGGGGTTCGTCAAAAACACCTACGGGACCGGCTCCTTCCTCCTCATGAACACGGGCGTCAAGGCAGTCCCGAGCAAGGAGGGACTGCTCACGACGATCGCCTGGAGGCTCGGCGACGGCCCCGTAGAGTACGCGCTCGAAGGGTCAATCTTCGTCACTGGGGCGGCGGTGCAGTGGCTGCGCGACGGCCTCAAAATCATCAACTCCGCGTCCGACACCGAGGCCCTGGCGCGCGCCCTCAACGGTAACGAGGGCGTCTACTTCGTGCCCGCGCTGGCGGGCCTGGGCGCGCCCTACTGGGACCCGTACGCGAGGGGCACGATCGTCGGCATCACGCGAGGGACCGGGCGGGAACATCTCGCGAGGGCGGCGCTCGAGAGCATGTGCTACCAGACCTGCGACGTGGTCGAAGCCATGTCGCGGGACTCGGGCCTAAAGATCAGGGAGATGAGGGCGGACGGCGGGGCGGTCGGGAACGGCTTCCTGATGCAGTTCCAGGCGGACATGCTGGGCGTGCCGGTGGGGGTCCCGCGGATCACGGAGACGACGGCTCTCGGCGCCGCCTACCTGGCCGGGCTGGCGACGGGCTACTGGGAAGGCAGGTCGGAGCTCAGCTCACGGAACAAAGCGGGGAGGCGCTACGAGCCCGGGATGAGCAGCGAGGAGAGGGACAGGCTGCAAGGGAGCTGGGCGAGGGCCGTCGAACGGGCCAGAGGGTGGGCCCAAAAACAATAACGTGGTCCGAGGGGGGACGCCGCATTAAGTGAATAGGGAGCGAGAGCCGGCCCGCTCTCGCTCATAATCTTCCATCAGTCAGGATATAAGTCTGGAAGGTTTCAGGGATTGGTTCAGTAGTGGGGCTGACTGCCCAACAGGGATCTAACGCCCGAATTAAACGGCGCGCATGGGCCGCCGGGACGGACAAGTTCGCCGCCGCCCGCGGGCAGCATCCGACTTGGCCGTAGCGAAGAATAATGAGAAGCGCGCTCCCGGGGCGGTCGGCTGCAAGCGATTGTTGGGCGGTAACTCCCGTTGAAATGAGCTGCCTACGGCTGTTTCTCCACTTCTTCGATCACGCTTCTCAAATGCGTCCTTGCTCTTTCACTTGTTGCCGCTTCTAACAACCTTCTCAACGCCGCGAGGTGGGCCGCCCTCGGTGCTTGCTCTTCCGGCACTTCGATGTCAGGCTTGACGCCTGTTCCTTCCCAATTCGTCCCGGTTACAGGATTGAGGGCGCGACCTGTAGGGACAAACGCCGCAAAGTGTTCATTGATGCGAAACTCTTTTCCAGGGTTAGCCCCGCCGCGTGTCGTCTCACCGACGACGGTCGCTCGCCCTAAAGCCTGAAGGCTGTAAGCGAAGCTTTCCGGCGCAGAGAAAGTGCGCCTGCTGGTCAAGACATACACAGGCTTATCCACGTACCGCCTGCCCGGCACATAAGGCAATGTCCAGTATTGCTGGATACGATTGTCTTCCCTCCAATAGACGGAATGCAGATGGACGGGGCTCCCACTAAAGAAGTAGCTGCTAATCAATTGAGCCAGGCCCGGCTCGCCGCCGCCGTTATAGCGTAGGTCAATGATGAGGGCATCCGTGTTAGCGATGAATTGCATCGCGGCAATCGCAGTCTCAGCGCCCAGTTCGGGCCTGATGAAGCCGTTCAGTTCCATGTAACCGACGTTGCCGTTCAAACGCTTGACCGCTTCAAAGCCGAAGTTTATTGAACTGGCGGAGCGGCGGAACCTTTCGCGCTCTTCAGGGGACGGCTCATTCCGACCGGCATTCGCGGGTATAGGCTCGTAGCTGAAACGTATTCCGAGATGCCTGTCGTTACTGACCTCACGCAAATGCGACGTTAATGCTTGGGCCAGAGCCGCGCTACTGATGATTTGATCGTACCCCCGCCTCTTCACCCGAGCGCTGATCGCGCTTTCCATTCGCGCGGCCGCCTCTGGTGAGACATACGATTCATTAAGCCTCCTGAGAATTGCTTCGATTACTTCAGCGCGCTTAAGGGGAGTGATGGGGAGGTCAGTTTGTCCGGGCTGCGCTTGCGCGAGGCTAGTGGCCGGGAGGGACAAAACTGCTACCAAGACGGATATAAACATCGGTAATTTTGGGCTTGTCTTCATTGACGTATTCCACCTCTGAAACTATTTGGAGTTGACACTGCCTCATTTAACACGCCTCAGCCACAAGATAGTTTCGGAAACCATATTGTTGGAGTTAAGAATAGCCGCCCGACGCCCGAATTAACCCGCCGCCCGCGAATGGCATTCAACCTGAACGTGAGGAAACATCTTGAGAGCCATGCTATCGAAGCGAGCGAAGTTCCACTGCGAGTTGTGCGGGGTCTCGGCGGAAGTCCGAGCGCTCGAAGTCGAGCACATCCTGCCGCGCAGCCTCGGCGGGGCGGTGATCTGTCGAACCTGCAAGCGCTCTGCTACAACTGCAACGCGATGAAGAGGGATCATGACGACACGGACTTCCGCGAGGTGCGGGCCTCCTACGAGAGGCGGGCTGTGCCTTCTGCGAGATGCCCCGCGAGAGGGTGGTCGCCGCGAACGCGCTGGCCTAATGTCGTGAGGGACGCCTACCCCGTGACGCCCCTGCACACGATCAGCATGGGCGGGACGGCGAAGGGACGGTGAAATCCCGCATCTGCCGGGGGAGGTCAATCCTGCGCCGGAGTCCGCGCGCCTCTCTGTAAGAGAATTTGAGAGCACGGAGAAAAGCCCAGCCGGGGCCGCCTCTCCGGGCGGGCGGGTGCTCGCTGTTCGTACATCCGGCGCGGGGGCCGTTCTTTTGAAGACGGGTTACATGGCCCGGCGCGGACGCTCTTGTCAGCGCCCCTGGCCCTGCTTATAATGCGCGCTCCGGCCCTTCACCTCACTGCCGCGGGGGAGCCCGCTTCACGTCTTCGTGCATTCAACTCGTAGATGCGATGGGCGTTGGCTTGGACGGAGAAGTAGCGAGCCGCGCCGGGCACCAGGCGACCGGGCGTGGCGCGCCTCTCTTGGGGGAGCGGGTAGCCGCACCCTCGCCGAGCTAGTCGGCACCGCATTTACGGCGCGAATCTACGCTTCAAGTAAGGAGGGAGAAATGAATCTGCGCAGAACATTGCTGATAGTGGCCGCCGTGTTAGTCGTCGTCTTCGGCGCGATCTCCTTCGGGATGCTCGCCGC
>JALZHT010000691.1 GCA_030860645.1 Acidobacteriota bacterium | reverse complement strand
CCCACAGCTTCAAAGGCAGCCCCGCGCCCCACGCCGCGCGCGCGAACGTGACGCGCCCGTCCGCGCCCTGCCGCAGGTCGGAGGCGGGGAGGTAGCGGAGGCTGAGGCCCGCGCCCGTGCGCGCGAGGATGAGCGCCTGGCGCTCGCGCCCGCCGTAGAGCCACAGGACTTCGTCGGCGCGCAGGTCTTCGCCGAGGGCCGCCTGAATGGCTTCGGCCGGGACGCGGACGGCGACGAAATCAACGGGGCGGCTGCTGACGCCGGGCTGCACGTTGTTGAGCACGGAGATTTGCCCGAGCAGGTCGAAGTAGTTGACGCGCCGGAAACTCTTCTCCGCGTCGAGCGTGCCGTCGGGCGCGAGCGCGAGGCCGCCGGGGGCGGGGCCGACGACGTAGTTCTGAAGCCCGTGGATGCTGTTCGAGTCGCCCATCGCGCCCGGCGCGAGGAGGTCTTCGACGCGGACGCGCGCGGGGGTGAAGCGCTCGCGGTCGAGCGCGAGCAGGTTAGCGAGCTGCTGCGCGTAGGCGGTGTACTTGCGCTCGTCGGCCGTCCACGAGTCGAGGCGGGCGAGGTGGCGGCGCGACTCCTTGTCGCGGCCGGCGTCCTGGTCGGCCTTCGTGAACTTCTTCGGCTGCGCCTCGACGAGTCGGCGCTGGCGCTCGATCAACCCCCGCAACGCGCTGATCTCTTCGCGCAACTCTTCGAACGTTCGCCGCCAGCCGGGCCGGCGGCGGTCGAGCGTGTCGAAGAAGGCGTCGCGGGCGGCGCGGCGCACGGGTTCGGGAAGACTGCCGCGGCGGAGTTCGAGCAGGAGGATGTGCAGAAGGTTCAGGTCGCTGTCGCGCAGGTGGATGGAGGCGCGCTCGTTGCCGTCGAAGTCGACGAGGGCCGTCGGGTAAACCGTGCTCTGGCCCTTGAGGTAGAAGGACTCTTCGGTCGTCGTGTAGATCAGGGGGATGAGCGGGTAGATGCCTTTGAGCGCGTAGTCGTTGAGGAGGCGTCGCTTGGTGACGACGTGGTGGCCGCCGCCTTCGGCGCTCCCCAAGAGCTTGACGAGGTTGTAGCCCTGGCTGTAGACGCGCTCGTCGGTGTTGGTGCCGTGGTCGGAGACGAGGACGAGGGCGGTCTCGGCGGCCTGCGGCGTCTTCTGGATCGCCACCCAGAGCCGGCCGACGAGCGCGTCCAACTCCTTCAGGGCGGCGAGCTGCGTGGCGCGGTCGCGGTTGTGGTGCGCGGCGTGGTCGAAGTCGGTGGTGTAGAAGTCGAGGTAGCGGACGCGCGGGTCTTGCAGCTTCTCCAAAAGCTCGCGCTCCTGCTGCGCGTTGAGGATGTCGCGGCCGCCGACGCCGATGGTGTTCCACTCGTCAATGAAGTCGCGCAGGCCGCGCGAGGTGACGGAGTTCAGGAGGCCGCGCTGCAAGGTCGTCCAGCGGTTGCCGCGCTGGTAGAGCTGGAAGCTCATGAAGCGCTCGTCGTAGGGGTAGGCGTCGGCGAGGAGCGGGATGCCGAGTTCGTCGAGCAGTTCCGCGCCGGGCATGTCGACGCGGACGCCGCCGACGTTGGCGATCCAGAAGGGGATGAAGTTGAGGTAGTCGTAGGAGTGGAGCGTGTAGCGGTCGAACTCGACGTTGCCCTTGATCTGGAGGTGCTGGCCCGTGTCGAGCAGAGACCACGAAGGCCCCGAGAGGCTCATGCCGCGGACGTAAAAATTGTTGAGGCGCGTGCCGCGCTCGTAGAAGACGTGCTCGAACCACGGCAGGACGCTCTTGCCCGTGCGCCGGTCGCGCTCGCGCACGAACCGCTCGACCGCGGCGTGCGGCAGCCCGTCAACCTTGATGACGATGACGCGCCGGGCCGCCGCGAGAGAGGGAGAAGAAAAGAAGAGAAGTGACAAAAGGAGGAAAAAAAACTTCGGATTGCAGGTTCGGGGCTGGCGCGAGTCCTGAGCGACGGGGGGGGCGGGATTTAACACAGAGGGCACGGAGGGGGCACGGAGGGCACAGAGAAAGACATCTTCTTCTCTGTGAACTCTGTGGAACCTCTGTGAACTCCGTGTCGAAATGACTTGCCCCCACGCTCGACAGACGAGAGACCACGAATCCGCAATCAGCCCGGCTCTACTCATCACGTTCATCTCCCGACGGCGGCGAGGATGGCTTTCGCGTCTTCGGGGGCGATGCGCTGCTCTTCGCGGAGGGCGTCGCGCAGGTAGCGCTCGGTCACGGCCCGCAGCTCGGCGTCGAGGTCGGGGCGGCGGAAGATGGCGAGCAGCTCCTTCTTGGCCGTCTCGTTGTTGATGCGGTAGAGGCTTTCGAGGCAGAGGCGGCGCGTCTCGGCGTCGTGGGTCTGCGAGAAGATGCGCGAGGCGGCGCGCGCGGTCGAGGCGCCGGCGCGCGCGCCCGACTCGGCCACGAAGCGCAGGGAGCGCCGCACGTCCTCGACGTTCCAGACGACCTCGACGAGCGGCGAAGACTTCGACACCTTGCGCAGGAAGCGGGCGTGGTGCGCGAGCTTGCGCTCGCGGTCGAGCGCCGCGCGCAGCTCGGCCGGGGGCGCGCCCTCGCGGTGCTTGTAGAGGCCGAGGCTGAGGACGCCCGCGAAGCGCAGGAGCACGCGCTCGGCGCGGCCGTGGGCGAGCGGCACCATCTCGGCGCGGCGGTCGCGGTCGAGGCGGGCCTCCAGGCCCTTCGGGTCTTTGGCGTAAGCCAGCAGGGCCGCGTACTGCTGGCGCGCGAGCCGCGCCTCGGCCTTGAGGTCGTTTTCGAGCGGGTTCATCGAGACGCGCTCCATGCGTTTACCGATCTCCGCGCGCAGAGAGGGGTCGAGCGTGGCA